>DATBBD010000747.1:0-5524 GCA_036271175.1 Polyangiaceae bacterium
GTCCGGAGGCGAGCCGTGCTGTAACCTCTGAGTCCATGCGAGTCGGCTGGAAGAGCGGAAGCGTGCTCGCGGCTTCAGCCGTCGCGTTCATCTCGGCGGTCGTTTGGCGCCGAGATCACGGTGTTCTTCGATTCGGTTACAACGAACATCGGCTCGAACCGGCGGAGTACGCCGCGCTCGCCGCCCGCCCCGAATGGACCGCTCGCACCCTCGTCGCCACGGACGGTGTTCACCTCCGCGGGCTCATGCGACGACCCTCGACGGCCAACACACCCTGGGTCCTGTTCTTCACCGGCAACGACGCGCACCCGCTCGAGGTAGGACAGCGCTTCTTGGAGGCCGTCTGCGCGCCAGGAGATTGGGGGGGTGCCGTATGGGCGTATCGCGGCTTCGACGGAAGCGACGGAACGCCGAGCCCCGAATGGTTGATGGCCGACGCCGGTCATGAGTACGACGACCTCGTCGCTGGCGAGCACGTCGATCCACGCCGGCTCCACGTCGTCGGCTTCTCACTCGGAACGGCGATGGCGACTGGCGTCGCCGCTCGTTCGGCGAGCTCGCCCGTGGCGTCGCTCTCGTTGCTCTCTCCGACCACCGAGCTCGACATGATGCCGAGCCGTTGGTCGTTCCCTCAGAGATTCGAGACGACCAAGTATCTCCCGGCGCTCACCGGACCCGTGCTCGTCGTTCACGGCGCGGAGGACGACGTGCTTCCCATCGAAGGCGGCCGGCAAATCGCCCACGTCCTCGGTGCGCGCGCGACGTACGTCGAAGAACCGAATTTGAAGCACCTCGACGTCCCGACCTCTGCGAACGTGATCGAGCGCGTGCGGGCGTTCATCGCAGCGCACTGAGACGCGCCGGTGCGCCCTCGGCATCGCCGTCACGCAGTTGTCGCGCTCGTTACACGATCGTCGCATTCGAGACGAATCGGTCCGAGTACGGTCTCGCGCTCACTCGGTCTTGACCCTCAATCGACGACAATTCTTGAGTCGCGGCGCGACGCTGGGGAGCGCGTGGGTCGCTCCCCCGGCTCTCGGGTTCCTCGTGCCCGCTTGCAGAGGCGGGTCGAGTTCGGAGGTCGTCGCGACGGCCGCGCCGCGCGCTTCGTCGAGCGGGCGATTGATTCCGGCGAAAGGGCCCTTGTGCGGGCCTCCCGCGTCGTCGACGCCGGCGTCCACGGCCACGCCTCCGCGCGCTCCCCTCCACCCGAACACGCTGGCGCGCTTCGTCGATCCGCTGCCGATCCCTGCCGTGCTCGCGCCGGACGGGACACGACCCGATCCGCTCCACCCGGGCGTCGAGCTCCCGTTCTATCGCGTGACGATGCGGGAAGCGTCGGTGAAGGTCCATCGCGACCTCCCGCCGACGTCGATGTGGAGCTACGGCGGCACCGTACCGGGCCCGACGATCGAGACACGCCGCGGCCATCCGCTCCTCGTCGAGTGGGTGAACGATCTGCCTGACAAGCACTTCTTGCCGATCGATCACTCGCTGTGCGGCGCGGGCTCGGATCGACCCGAGTCACGCACCGTCGTTCACGTGCACGGCGCGAAAGCCCCGCCGGAAAGCGACGGCTATCCCGAGGATTGGTACGCGCCCGGGCACTCGGCGGTCTACCGGTACCCGAACGAGCAGGACGCGACGATGCTCTGGTACCACGACCATACGATGGGCATCGAACGACTGAATCAATACGCCGGACTGTTCGGCGTCTTTTTCATTCGCGACGACGTCGAGGACGGGCTGTCGCTGCCCAAGAACGAAGAAGAAGTCCCGTTGGTCATTACCGACCGGCTCTTCGACGCGCGTGCGCAGCTCGTATATCCGACCACCGGTATGGCCGATTCTCCGTGGGTCTCCGAGGTGTACGGCGACGCCCTTCTCGTCAACGGAACGCTCTTTCCCTATCTAGACGTCGCGCCGCGCCGCTACCGCTTCCGCGTCCTGAACGCCTCGAACTCGCGCTTCTACTATCTGTCACTATCGAACGCGCATCGGTTTCATCAGATCGGGACCGACCAAGGGCTTCTTCCGACCCCCGCTGAGCTCGAGACCTTCACGCTGTCCCCTGCCGAGCGCGCCGATCTCGTCGTCGATTTTTCGGCACTCGCGGGACAGACCCTCACCTTGAAGAGCCAGGCGCTCGAGCTGATGCAGTTTCGCGTCAGCAACGGCCCGGTAAAAAAGTCTCGGCCGCTCCCGGCCACGCTGCGGTCGGTGCCGAGGATCGCCGAGTCTGCCGCGGCAAAGACCCGCATGCTCACCTTGAACGAGTACAAGGAGCCGAACACGAATCGGATGCTCATGCTCCTGAACGCGACGCGGTTCCGGGAGCCGATCACCGAGCGGCCGCTCCTCGATTCAGTCGAGATCTGGACGCTCGTGAATCTCACCGAGGACACGCACCCGATCCATCTCCACCTCGTGCGCTTTCAGATCCTCGATCGGCAGCAATTCGACGCGGACGAATACCTGCGGACCGGCAAATTCAACCTGCTCGGAAAGGCCGTCCCGCCGCCGCCGAACGAAGCGGGGTGGAAGGACACCGTCCGTGCCGACCCCGAGCTCGCGACGCGGATCATCGTCAAGTTCGAGGGGTTTCCCGGTCGTTACGTGTGGCATTGCCATCTCCTCGAACACTCTGCGAACGAGATGATGCGACCGTTCGAAGTCGTTCGCGCGTAGGTCGGTGTCGAGCTCACCGACTCGAGCTCCGCATGATGCGATTCGCCGAGACGTGAAAGAAGCCACTCGCCGCTCGCGGCCACGAACCGCTTGCGAAAGAGACATGCGTCTTCTATGGTGTCGCTCGCCGATCGACGTCGAGCCGCCGCAGCGCCCGAACGAGCCGGTCAGGAGCCCTCTTCAATGCGCCATTTTCCGCTATTTTCTTCATTCTTCATCGCCGCGACGCTCGGGGTTCCAGCCTTCGCCATTGCTGCGCCGCCCACCCCGGGCGCCCCCGCGGCGGCACCCGCGCCCGTCCCGCCGGTTACAGCAGCGGCCACACCCGCGAGCCCGCCCACGACTTCCACGACTCCGGCACCCGTTCTCGACGCCGCGCCATCCCCGGCTCCCGTCGCTGCACCACCGGCGCCCACCGTCGAAGCGCCGAGCGCCCCGGCGGCGTCGCCCCCGACCGCCGACGCCCGGATTCAACAGCTCGAGCAAAAAGTCTCTGCGCTCGAACACCACGTCGCGACCGAAAATTCGCAGAACGCGGTGCTCATCCCCGGCGACGCCACGCCCGGCGTCGCCGTCGCGTACGCCAACGACGGCGTGTCCATTCGTTCGAACGACGGAAGGTTCGTGTTCCGGCTCCGTCCGATCCTGCAGACCGACGGCAGATTCTTCGTCGACGGCGGGACGAACCAGTTTCTCCTCCGCCGCGTGCGCCCTTACCTCGAAGGAACGGCGTTCAGCTTCTTCGATTGGCGAATCATGCCGGATTTTGCCGGCACGCCGACGGTCTACGATGCCTACGGGAACATCCGCCTCGTCAAGGAAGTGCAGCTTCAGTTCGGAAAGTACAAAGCGCCGGTCGGCCTCGAGCGGCTCGCGAGCGACACCGATTTGCCGTTCGTCGAGCGCGGCCTCCCGAGCGACTTGGTTCCCGATCGCGACGTCGGCGTGATGCTGCACGGTGACCTCGTCGACGGCGCGCTCACGTATGCGCTCGGTATCTTCAACGGCACCGATGACGGCGTCCAGAACGACACGGACAACAACGACAAGAAGGACGTCGACGGACGCATCTTCGCTCTGCCCTTCAAACCGACGACGCTCGGCTTCTTGAAAAACTTCGGTCTCGGCGTCTCGGCGTCCAGCGGCAAACACGCCGGCGCGCAGCCCACGTACAAGACGATGGGGCAAAATTCGTTCTTTAGTTACTCGTCTGCGGCCGTGAGCGAGGGGATCCACCGGCGCATCGTGCCGCAGGCGTACTACTACGTCGGCCCCGTCGGAATTCTCGCCGAGTACGCGATCTCGTCGCAGGGCATGACCGCGGGCGCCACGACGGCGCGCGTGACCGATCGCGCGTTCCAGGTCCTCGGCTCGGTGTTTCTGACCGGCGACACCAATTCGTACGGAACCGTGACCCCGAAGCATCAACTCGACCCTGCGCACGGCGGATTCGGAGCCGTGCAGCTCGTCGCGCGTTACGGTGAGCTTCACATCGACAAGGACGCTTTCACGACGAAGCTCGCCGACCCGGCGAAGAGCGCGATCCAGGCGCGCGAATGGGCGCTCGGCGCCAACTGGCACCTCGCTCGCAACGTCAAGCTCATGGCCGACTACGAACACACGAATTTCATCGCCGGCGCCAAGAACGAGGGCAACCGGACGCACGAAGCGGTGTTCATGACCCGGTTTCAAGTCGCGTATTGAGCCGCGCTTCGAGGAGCCAACTGAGGCAAATGACGACGACTCCCTCCGTTCGCGAGGGGGCGTCGGCTCGAACTTCGAGAATGGGCTCCATTCGGCGGAAAAGCGCCGTAATGTCGCCACGTTCATGGCCCCCGTCGATCGCCGCTCCTTTTTGCGCTCCGCCGTAGCCCTCGCTTCGACCACGTCGCTGGTCGGATGGATCGGCGACGCGCGAGCGGCCGTTTCGTCGCTTCAATACGGTCCTCCGCGCCCGTTCGCGTTCGACGCGCTTGCGGCGAGAGCAAAGGCGATGGCGGCCAAGCCGTACGTCGTGCCGTATCGGCCGCGTCCGGATATCGTGAACCGCATCGACTACGAGGCGCACGGGAAGATCCGCTTCAAGCCGGATCTCGCGCTCTTCGCGCAAAACCCAGCGGGATACCCGGTCACGTTTTTCCATCTCGGGCAGTTCTTCCGGACGTCGGTGAAGATGTTCTCCGTCGCCGCCGGGCAAGCGCGAGAAATCCTTTATTCGCCGGACTATTTCGAGATGCCGGCGAACTCGATTGCCCGACAATTGCCGAGAAATTCGGGCTTCGCGGGGTTTCGTTTGCAAGAGTCGGAGCGACGGCGCGATTGGCGCACGCAAGATTGGCTCGCGTTCCTCGGCGCGTCGTACTTTCGCGCGATCGGCGCGCTCGAACAGTACGGACTTTCGGCGCGCGGCATCGTGGTCGACACGACGGCGCCGACGCCCGAAGAGTTTCCGGAATTTCTCGAGTACTACATCGAGCCGGCGGCCACCGACGCGGACCCGGTCGTGGTCTCGGCGTTGCTCGACGGACCGAGCGTCTCCGGTGCGTATCGATTTGCGTGTCATCGCACCACCGGCGTCGTCATGGAAGTGCTGACCGAGCTCTTCGTTCGCAAGACGATCTCGCAGCTCGGCATCGCGCCGCTCACATCTATGTTCTGGTACTCGGAGTACGACCGCGGCTACCGCTCGGACTGGCGCCCCGAAGTGCACGACTCGGACGGGCTCGCGATGTGGACCGGAAATGGCGAACGGATCTGGCGCCCGTTGAACGACCCCTCGCGAACGGTGACGTCGAGCTTCCTCGATACGAATCCGAAGGGGTTCGGGCTCCTCCAG
>DATBBD010000748.1:0-10480 GCA_036271175.1 Polyangiaceae bacterium
GCGTTTTGTCGCGGGACCGCGGCGAGCGCGCCGACGTCGATGTGAATGTCGGAAGCACCGTGCGTCTGCGGCGTCACCGAGCCGCGCACGGTGACCTCCGACGGCGGTGGCGGCGCTTCTGCCGCAGAGGGCGCCGCAGATGACGTCGCGGGTGCAGGCTCGGGAGCGGCGGGAACGGCGTTCTTCGACGGCAGTTCCGGGATGGCGCCCGGTGCGGGCGCGGGCGGCGCGACGAGCTCCGGTGGCGCAGCAGGCGGCGCGAAGTGAAACGGCACGCGGATGCGGCTCGGCAGGGCCTTCCCGTCGCGCATGGCGGGGACGAACGTCCATTGCCGGACCGCGACGATGGCGGCTTCGTCGAGGTCGTCTCCGCCGGTCTGGAAGACGTCGACCTTCGACACGTGACCGTCGGCGTCGACGGTCACGGTGAGCACGACGTCGACGTGCTTGCGTTCGGCGAGCGCCGACGGAGGGTAGATCGCGTCGACGTGCGAGACGACGGACGGCGGCGTGACCGTCCCCGCCTGGGCCCGCGCCGTCCCCGTCCACCCCGCGAACCCCCAAAAAACCAAGGACGCACACAAGGCCGCCCGCGTGAGCGTTCGTCGTGGGCGAAGCGGGAACCGTCTTTCGAATCGAAAATCGTGGGCCATGACTACTCGTCTCGTTTCGTGAAAGCGCGGATACGCCGCGCTTCTCGGTCGCCTCGTGCGCAAGCGATGAGGCCTGCGACGAGGATTACTTCGATGACTCGCCGTCACGCGAGCGCGTCTCGAGCGAGGGGACCGATCGCGAAACACGACTCGATCCGCGCTCGAAAGGACGCGAAACGCATACGGCGAAACGCCTCGACGGGGCCGCCCGGCAAGCGTGATCGCGCTCTAGAAAGCCGAGATCACGGGCGGATCGGACGCCGCGAGGGGTGCTTCAGAGCGGCGGCGATTGTTTCGGCGCGTAGTCGAGAACCGACAGCTCGCGAAGCACCGTGTGCTCGGGGACGCCATACAAGCGCGAGGCGAAAGGGTCCGACACCGACACGGCCACGAACCGGGCCGCAGTCGCGCTGTTGCGCGAACGGGCGGCAGCGAGGTCACAGTGCTCGTGATGATGTGAAATCGGCGCACCGGGCTCGGCGGCGGCGCCGTCGGCTGGTGCGGAGCGCGACGCGAGCTGGGAATCGCCGTCGGCGTGAATCAGCTCGCCGTGCTCGGCACAGAGCACGTGGCGCGACGTCAGCAGGTGCAATCCCCGCAATAAATCGCCGCTGACGAGCGCGGCGACGCAAAGCAAGACGACGAGTCGTCCCAGAGCTTTGCGGGTCGCGTCACTCGCGATCATAACGGGCGCCCTTCATTTGCACGGAGAAACGACGCGCGTCAAGAGCGCGCCCGGTCAGGGCTCGCTCATCGTCGCGCGGCGCACCGAGCTTTTCGCGGTCGATTCGCTCGCGAGCTCGTCGACGAGCGCCGCAAGCATGTCGCGAACCGCGCGAACGCGCGCCGCGGGCTGGTTCTCGAGGAGACGAACGACCGCGGCTTCCACGGTGCCCGCGTGCACTTGGTCGAGCTCTTTGCCGCGTGAGGTGAGCTCGAGCACGGCGCGGCGCCCGTCGTTCGGATCGGATTTCTTGCTGATGAGCTTCCGCTTCACGAGCCGCTTCAAGATGCCGGTGAGCGTGCTCGGATCGATGTGGAGCGCGACGGCGAGCTCGCCCGCGGCGATGCCCGGCGTTCTTCCGACGAGACGCAGCACCACGCGCTGCGGACCGGTGACGCCGAGGCGCTGACTCATTCCCTTCGACGTCGAACGGAGCGCGTGATCGAGCGCCCAGAGCACCCGCATGAAATCGAGCGCCGCTCCGATGTCTCCGGTTTTCCCCTTACTCCGCTTGGTGGCTCCCATACGTCCTTCGCGGCCGGGCCGCCGACGTCTTTTGCCCGATCACGCCGAGCGGCGCAATCTATGGTCCGCACGACGCGATCGCGGCCTTCACGTCACCGTCCGACCACACCACGGCCACATGTCGCGCGTCCAGGGCTGCCACACCGGCGGCGCTGACGTTCTTGCCGAAGTCCATATCGGTCAGCGGGAAGATTTCCGGCGATGTCGTGACGGCGTTTCCGGGTGCCCAGCCGTACGAGAGCTCCGTCGCGCTCCGCGAAAACGCGAGGAAAACGCCGTTTCCGACCGGCGTCGCATGCGGCGAATAGAGCGAGCTGCCCGCGACGGAGATCGAACCGGTCCGCGCGACGGCCAAGGTCGTCGCGTCCACGGCGGACACGTCGAACGAGCCGCGCGTCGAATGAAAAATGAAGAAATGGCCGTCGCTGTACTCGGAGCCGAGCGGTTCGGCTTGAAACGAATTCGCGAGGTCCGTCGGTCCGACCACCGGGGACAACGTCGCGGCGTCGAGGAGCACCATCCGCAACATGGACGCCGATGAATAGTAAGTGACCAGGAGCCGGGTCGGGGAGGCCGACAGAAAGACGACCGGGGCCTGGTTCAACGCATACAGCGCAGCATCCGATTCGCTCGCGGTGACCGTGTGCGCGCCGCCGAGCACGCCCGCGGCGCTCACCGTCGCGACCCAGGCGTGCGGCCCGTTGCCCGCGTGGGAGTCGGCCCAGGCGACGGCGTATTTCCCGAGCGACGGCAGCCATACCGAGTGCGGCGTGCCGAGATTCGACGCCGGGTTCGGAAAACTGCAGGCCGTGTCCGCTTCGACGTCGAACTCGAGGTTCGTGCCGGGCGTCGCGAGCGAACCCGGCGCGAACACGCCGAACAGCGATCGCGTCCACATCGCCTCGCCCGCTTGCGAACAGCACGCCCCGACCGGAACCTGATTCGTGAACGCGAGGAGCAGATTCGCGCCGTCGCTCGCGAGCGTCGGGTTGCTCACCTGTTTGCCGGAGGTCGGCGCGCAGTCGGCGCCGGTGGACGTAAAAAGCGCCGCGGAGGCGAGCGATTTCCCCGCCGTCGAAAGCCGAAATGCTTCGGCCACTCCGGTGGTCGCGTCCGCCGTCGCGACGACGTCGAAGCCTCCCGCGACGGCGGCCACGGCCGGCGTGTCGTCGGGTCCCGTGGCCGCGCTCACGTGGAACATCCCGCTCGTCGTGAGGACCGTCGCCGGGCCGAGCTGCCACACGCCTTCGTCGGGAATGCCGTTGCAGTTGTTGTCGACCTCGTCGCAGAGCTCGGGGTGACCGGGATACACGTTGGGGTTGTGGTCGTCGCAATCGTCGGCGAGGCCCGAGTCCGCGCCGCAGGCCGCGCCGATCGCGTAGTGGCCATCGCCGTCCTCGTCGACCGGTCCCGAAACGCGATGCGTGCACGCGCCGCTCTTCTCGTCGCAAGTGTCGACCGTGCACGGATCGGAGTCGTCGCAGGCCGTTTTCGCCGCCGGTCGGCAGCGCCCCGCGACGCACCGTTCGAAGCCATTGCAGACCACGCCGTCCTGGCAGTCCAGATCCGCCGAGCACGCCTTCCCGCCGCCCGCGTCGGGCGCGTGGACGACGATCGACGCGTCCTGATCGCAGGCGACGCCGCTGAGGCAACGATGGGCGGAGCAACATTGGTCGACGGCGCAATCGAACGTCGTGTTGCATTCGTAGACGCACGTTCCCCGAGGGCCGCAGCGGAGCCCGGCTTCGCAATCGCTCGGGTAGTTGCAGGCCGCGCCGACCGTGCCGGGCGAGCCCGACGTCGACGCGTCGCGACCGGTTGCACCGCTGGAGCCGCTCTGACCCCCGGAACCGCTCTGGCCGCCGGATCCGCTCTGACTTCCCGGCCCCTCGCAGACGTGAGCGACGCACGAGCTCCCGGGTGAACAATCGCGCGAATCGAGGCACTCGAACTGACACACGCCGCTGCGACACACGAGCGGCGCAGCGCACTCCGAGTTGTACGCGCACGGCACGTCGATCCCGGCGTCGGCTTTGGGGACGAGTCCTCCATCGGCGAGATCCTTCGGATCCGCGCACGTGAGCGACACGCACACCTGGTCGGTCACGCAATCGGCGGCAGTCACGCACGAGTCGCGGCACTCCCCGTCGATCGCGCACGTCTCGGCACCCGGGCAGTCGCTCGCGCGCGTGCAGCTCGTTTCGTCCGGCAGCTGGCACACGCGGAAGGGTTTGTCGCTGAGCACGCAGCGCTCGCCGTTCGTACAATCGCGCGAATCGGTGCAGGCGTTGTGACACCGCTGAAAAGCACACACCAATGGCGACTGGCAATCGGTGTTGATACTGCACGCGGCCGCCAAGCTTCGCGCCGAATCACTCGAGCAACCGACGCTCGTGAATGGCATCGCAACAAGGACGAGGACGACGCCGCGCGCGAGCAGCGACCCGATGTTTCCAGAGTGCGCCATCGGCACCGTATGCGATAGCGCCGAAGCGTCGGCAAGAGTCGACGGGCTCCGTCGATGCGCGCACCGCGCGACGAACGCGCGCCGAGCAATTCCGTTCTACGACTCGCCATCGAGCGCAGAGAGCGGCGCCGCGACGTCCTCGAGGGCGCGCCCTTCCGCGGCGACGCCGAGCACCGACGTGATCGCCGCGGCGCCGACCATGAGCGCGGCAGCGAGGGCGTAGCCGGCGAACAACGCCCCGCGACTTCCCGATTCGATCAATTTGCCGAAGAGCACCGGAGCCAGCAAGCCACCGGTGCCCGTTCCGACGGCGTAGAAGAGCGCGATCGCGAGCGCCCGGATCTCGAGCGGGAAGAGCTCGCTCACCGTGAGGTACGCGGAGCTCGCGGCCGCCGACGCGAAGAAGAACGACGCGGACCACAGGATCGCGTGCGTGACGGAAGTGAGCAGTCCTTCATCGAACAAATAGCCGGTCAGGAGGAGCAAGAGGCCGCTCGCGCCATACGTGAAGGCGATCATCTTCTTTCGCCCGAGGGTGTCGAAGAAATGGCCGAGCACGAGCGGGCCGAGCAAATTGCCGAGCGCGAACGGCAAGACGAACGCGCCGACGTGCTCGGGAAGGACGCCGTAGAAGCGCGTCAACGTGAGCGCGTACGTGAAGAAAATGGCGTTGTAGAAGAACGCCTGCGCGATCATCAGAGACAGGCAAAATACGGCGCGCTTTCGGTATTGCGTCAGCACGATGCGCGCGACGTCCGAGAGCCCGAAGCGGCGGCCGACGGCGATCCGAATCGAACGGAGTGGCGCGGGGTTTTCGACCCGGTGGGCGTGGTTCTCTTCGATGTCGCGGACGATCGCCGCGGCCTCGCGGTGGCGTCCGTGGACCATGAGCCAGCGCGGCGACTCGGGAACGAAGTGCCGCATCGCGAGGATCGCCGGCGATAGAACCGCGCCGAGCCCAAACGCGGCACGCCACCCCCAGCGATGGCCCAGCACCGATGGATCGAGGAACACCGACGAAACGACGGCGCCGAGCGCCGCGCCGACCCAGTAGCTCCCGTTGATCGCGAGATCGACCTTTCCGCGCACGCGCGCCGGAATCAACTCGTCGATCGCCGAGTTGATAGCGGCGTACTCTCCACCGATCCCCATCCCGGTGAAGAAGCGACACGCCGCGAACGTGGCGAAGTTCACCGACAGCGCGGTCGCCCCACTGGCGACGGCATAGAAGAGCAGCGTCGCAAAGAAGAGCCGTTTTCGTCCGTGAAGATCCGCAAGGTGCCCAAAGAGCAACGCACCGACGATGGCGCCGGCGATGTACGCGGTGCCCGCGAGCCCCACGTCGCTCGCCGAAAGACTCAACGTTTCGTGCTCTTCGAGCACACTGCCCACCGACCCAACCACGGTGACCTCGAGACCGTCGAGGATCCACGTGATCCCGAGAGCGATGACGACGAGCCAATGCCACTTGCCCCACTCCAGCCGATCGAGCCGCGCCGGAATATCGGTGTCGATGGATTCGGTCACCGCGGTGTTTCGTAGGGCCGCTCACGCGTCCGAGACACGGGTCATTACCCTCGCATTTCATTTGAGAGCCAAGCGAGCGTTGCACTATGCTCGCGCGCGTCCGGGAGGCGTTGAGTCATGAAATCGATACAATTTGCGACACCGTTCGTTGTGATGATCCTGCTCGGCGGCTGTGGCGGGGACGAAAAGCCCCCGGCCGCTCCCGTCGCCGAAATGACTGCTCCGGCGGTTCAGCCCGAACCGGAGAAGCCGGGCGATGTGCCGACGCAGGCGCAAATTTCCATCTCCGACGACATCAAGAAGGCGTGCGGCCTCACCGATGACGAGGCCTTCTTCTCGTTCAACTCGGCGAAGGTCGGCGGCCAAGAGCACGGCATTCTCGCCAAGGTCGCCAAGTGCTTCGACAGCGGCCCGCTCGCCGGGAAAAATATGCGGCTCGTCGGTCACGCCGATCCGCGCGGCGAGTCCGAGTACAACATGACGCTCGGCGGTCGCCGCGCCGACAACGTGAAGAGTTACATTTCATCGCAGGGCCTCGCCGATGGACGCATCCAGACGACGTCGCGAGGCGCCATGGACGCGACGGGCACCGACGAAGCGTCGTGGGCGAAGGACCGCCGCGTCGATATGACCATCGCGAATTAGTCGGACGAGTCCATCCAACGATGGGAATTTCGACGCCCCCCGCACGACGGCACCTGGGGAGGGCATCGAAAGGCGTCCGCGATCGCGCCACGCGGACGCCGAAACTAAGCTAAGTTTCGGGGGTGCGTCCGCTTGTCGTCATTCTCATCGCCGTCGCGCTCGCGCCGGTGGGGACGGCTGCAGCGCTCGAATGGTCGGAGCACGAACACGTCGCGCCGCTCGCTCCTGCGCGCTCGGCGCCGTGGCATTTCGAGCGGTCATTCGACGTCTCCGACTTCAAAAAAGGGAATTTGCACACCCACACGAACCGGAGCGACGGGGACTCGGCTCCAGAAGACGTCGCCAGCTGGTACCGGCGGAGTGGCTACAATTTCCTGGCGCTCACCGACCACAACCGCTTCAACGACGCGCGGCGGTGGGCGTGGCTCGAAAACGAGGACTTTCGTCTGATCAGCGGCGAAGAGATCACGATGAGCGGCGGCGGCCGGCAAGTACATGTGAACGCACTCTGCACTTCCCAAAAGATCGGCGGAGGGACGTTCGATACGGTCGCCGCAGCGCTGTCGTGGGCCGTGTCGCGCGTCGAACGTCAGGGCGGCGTGGCCATCGTGAACCACCCGAACTTCGACCGCGCGATTTCCGCGACGGATCTTCCCGCAGCCGACGGCGCCGCGCTGTTCGAGATCATGAGCGGGCATCCGTACGTGTACTCGGCCGGCACCAAGAACCGTCCTTCGGCGGAGCATCTCTGGGACGTCGCGCTCACCGACGGACAACTTTTCGCAGGCGTCGCGGTGGACGACATGCATCATCTCCGGACGACGGCGGATCCTCCCGCGTTCGCCGGCAAGGGATGGGTCGAGGTCTTCGCGACGGCGAACGATCCAGCGACGATTTGCGACGCGCTCCGAAAGGGCGCGCTCTACGCGTCGAGCGGCGCCTCCTTCAGCAGAATTCGCGTGACTGCGACCACGTACACCGTCTGGCCGGAGCGTGGCGGTTCGGCCGTGTCGTTCATTGGCGTCGAAGGGCGAACCTTGCTCCGCACGACCACGGTGGACGACGGAGAGCCCGCGACGTACGTGCTCGGCGGCGGCGAAGTTTACGTGCGCGCGAACGTGACGGCGCCCGACGGCACGCATGCATGGGCGCCCGCCGTGTTCGTGCGACGGTGATCGGTCAGCGACGTCGTCCTCGTCGCGTTCACTGTTTCACGACGGTCGCGTTCTCGAGGAGGGCCGGATAGCGGTAGCCGATGCCCATGTCGGCATCGAGGCGTAGCGTTCCGTCGAGGACGACCACGTCGCCGCGCGCGGGAACGGCGCTCGTGGTCACGGCGAGGTCGTTCGTTCGCGAGTCCGTGTCGCCCGTTCCGTCGCGCACGTGCAAGAACGTCCGCCCGTTGACGTCGAGCGTCACCTTCGTGACCATCGCGCGCACGCGCACCGGCGTTCCGACCAGCCGATCCTTCTTTGCGAAAATGTCCGCGATGGTGTGGCCGGTCGGGCCTTTCGCGACGTCGAGTTTCGGCACGGCGATCGGCAATTGCGGGGGAACCGGCGTCCGAGGATCCGCGAGCGATTGCTCGGTGTCGCCCGGCAACGTGCCTTGTCCGAGCGGTGGGTGCCCTTGGGGCAGGGCATTGCCCTGAATGCCGGGGTCTTGTCCGAGCTCGAGGTGGCCGTTGATCGGCAACTCGGTGTTCGCGCCGACCGCCGGATGTCCGGGCGGCAACGCGCCGACGGCCGCGCCGTTCGCGAGCTCGCCGAAGTAGATCACGTCGAACGTACGATTCAGGGTTTTGCTCGCGAAGTGGTCCATGCGCGCCGCGTGGACGACCGTGACGATCGCCCCGCGCGCCACGGCGGCCTTGGAAACCGCCGCCCAGGCTTCTCCCTGGGTCGTCGCGAGCCGCAGATACGTGTACTTCTCGACGTCGATCGTCTCGAGAACCTTGCCGGATATCGCCGGGCCGTCGTCAGGGTTCGCTGCGTTCTCGGGAGCGGCTGCGGGATCGGCGATGTCGGCCGCGGGTGGCAGTAGTTCGCGCGACGGCGACGGCGACGCGTGACGGGTGTGATCCGCAAAACCGAAGGCCGCCGCCGCGGCGATCGCGGCGCCGAGCACGTACGCCATCTTCATGGCGGGAGGTGTACCACCGCTACCGGGTTCTGCTGCAAGCGAACACGCCGCGCGACATTTTCCGGGGTGCCCGTGCGCGTGAGCACGAGCACCGTGTAGCGGCCCACGCGCGTCTCGTCGAAGTCCGGCTCGAACCCGCTGCCGGCGGCCCGGAGCTCGTGTTCTCGCGACGCGAGCGCCTCTCGCGACCAGTACGGATCGAACACGTAGGCGACGACCGGTTCCGCTTCGGTCGCACGCCGATACGGCGGATAACGATCGAGCGCCGCGTGCCACGGGACGAGGATCGGATCTTCACGAAACAGGAACGTGAGCCGATACGCGACCCAGTAGTCGGCGAGGCCGTAGTGGATCCCTCGCGCGCGGAGCAGTTCCGCGAGCGCGTGCTCGTCCTTCGCGCGGCCGTTCTCGCGTCGAATCCGGACGCCGTCGACGTTGTTCCCGTTGCCGAGCCATCCGCCCACGGCGGCGGAGACGAGATACGGCGCGAGCATGGCCGCGAATCGAGCCGTTCCGGCGAGGCGAACCAACGGAGCGAGCGCGAACGGCGACAAAAGGACGATCGACACGAGGTAGCGTGCCGACAGGCGATCCATCGCCATGACCGAAAAACAAAACGCCGCGAGCGTGATCGGAAGGATCACCCCGCCGAGCGCACCGAGGCGCCGTTCGGACGCGGGCACGAGCACGGAAAATGCCGCCGCACCGCCGAGCGCGATTCCGCCGAGCAACGACCCCGCCCCGACGACCTCGACCGCGTGAAACCACGCCGGCGGGTGAAACCATCCATCGCCTCCGGAAGGCGAGAACATCTCCACTTTCGTGCTGAGCAAATACGGAAGACATTCGCGTACGAGCAGCTTCACGTTGTGCGAAAAGACGCCGTCCGTGAGGCGGTACACGCCCGGGGTCACGCCGCGCCCCTGGACGATCGCAACGAACGGCGAGAGCGCGCAGACCAGGCCCGCGATTCCCGCGACGGCCCCGCGCACCCAGCGCTTGCACCCCTGTCGCGCCGTGATGACGATGAACAGCGCGATCGCGGGCGTGAAGACGAGACAATACGGATCGGCGAGCACCGCGAGGCCCGCGACGAACCCGCCCACGGCGAGACGGAGCGCCGGCCGACGGCCGTTCGCGGCGCCGTCGAGCGCCCAGATCGCGGCGAAGAGCAACGTCAGTGACGCCTGCCGCGGCGGGTAAAAAGCGTAGATGTGAACGGGCCCCGCCATGATCACGATCGGCAGGACGAGCAGCGCCGCGGCGCCCGCCGCGACATGACGTCGCAAGGTCGCGTACGCGAAACCGGTCAGCGCGAGGTAACCGGTGAACGTCGACAGCATCAACGCGAGCGGCGTGGCGCGGAGGAACCGGAAGAATACCGACGCGACCCACGAATCGACGGACGTCTGATAGCTGCTGCCCCAGAGCGACCACGCGATCTCGCCGTGCATCGCATGCATCGCTTGCAGACCGACGATCGCGGCGTCCGATTGCGTGCCGGCCGCGTTCAAGAGCGGCGGCAGCGCGTTCAACACGGAGGCCGCGAAGAGCACCGAGACGGCGAGAACGTCTCGCCGCGCGCGCTCCCAGGTCGCTCGCGTGTCCATCGTGTTGGTCGCACCTACATCGAACCCGCGTTCGCGTAGGCGCTTCACGCTAACTCAATTTCGCGCGACGTGCGGCGACCCAGCTACGCGCTCTTCGCAGCGGATTTTTTCTGGGCCATCGAAGTGCTGATCAGCGTGCCGATGCTCGCGACGACGACGCCGTAGACCCACACGCCAGCGAGGATCG
>DATBBD010000749.1:0-1531 GCA_036271175.1 Polyangiaceae bacterium
ACGTCTTCAAGAAGCGGTCGCGAACGCGACGCGGATTCGCGACGCGGTGCGCGACATGGCAGCGCTGGGGCGCGAGGACGGCGGCACATCGGAGGTCGACCTTCAGCGAGTCCTCCTCACCTGCATCAAGGTCGCACGCACCGAGATCGATCATCGTGCACGCGTCATCACGGAATTCGACGTGGTGCCGCCGGTCGTCGGAAGCGAATCGCGTCTGTACCGGCTCTTTTTGAATCTGATCATGAACGCGGCTCAAGCCGTCGCGGGCGATCCGCAAAACGAACACTTCATTCGCGTGGTCACCCGGAACGAGCCGGATCGGCGCGTCTCGGTCGACGTGATCGATTCGGGTCCCGGGATCCTCCCCGAGCATCTGGGACGCGTGTTCGAGCCGTTCTTCACGACTAAGCCCGTCGATCAAGGTACCGGGCTGGGGCTCGCCCTTTGCCGGCGGATCGTGGAGGATCTCGACGGCGACATCTTCGTGGAGAGCACCCCCGGAAAGGGCGCGATGTTTCGCGTGACCTTGCCGATGGCAGCACCGGCCCCGCGCCTTGCCCGCGACTCGGAAGTCCGGTTCGTGCCGTCTCGCCCGCCCGTCCGCCGCCTTCCACGGCGCGCGAAGTGACCGCGTCCCGAAATCGTTGCGCGATGCGGGGACGCCGCTTCGTTCGGTGGCACAGGTGTGCCGTGGGATAGACACCGTCCGATCGATCGTGCACTTGGTCCCCGAGGTCGCGAAGCTCGCGAATCGCCTCGATCGCAGCCCATTCGCGAAGAACGCCGGCACATGCCGGCTCGGAGAGCCCCGGCCTCGTCACCGAGGCAACTTGGCACGATGCGTGCTTTAAGCCCGCGTGACCTGGCGATTGGGGTGTGGGCGGCTCGGCGCCGCGGCTCTTGAGGAGGAGCCGCGGGGCCACTATTTCCGTTAGTGCGCGCCGTGTGCGGCGCTGATGGGCAGCTTGAAGACGAGCCAGAAACCCACCATCAGCCCGAGGGCGAGCAGAAGACCGATCGCCAACGTCGGAAGGCGCTGAGCGGACGGACGCCGCCCCTGCGCTCGCGCGCCAGCCGCGATGGCCGCTGAACGACGCGCGGGAGATTCCTCGCGCCGAGGCACCCTCGCCTCGGCATCTCCCGAAGGCGCTGGGCGCGTGCGCTCTCGAGGCTCCGCGCGCCTCGGCGAACGGGCCGCAGGAGTCGCGGTGGCAACGGAGGGCTCGGCTTTTTTCTTCTTGGGGTTCGCCGCGTCGTTGGCGACCCGCGACGCGGCCTGTCGGGCGGCGCGCTTCTTCGCGACGCGCTCGGCTTTACGCGTGCCGCGCTCGGCCTTCGAAGCCGCCGGTCGTTTCGCCTTTTTCTTGGATCGCCCGGACGAGCTCGAAGAAGTGACCTCGGAACTGGTCACTGCACTCACCGATTGGGCCTTCGGCCGCTCTCCCGGGCGCTGGGCGGACGTAGATGTGACCACCGAGCTGGTCACTGGAGCTCCGCTCGCGGCCTCGGGTTGCGCCGCTCTGCTCGCGAC
>DATBBD010000750.1:0-3480 GCA_036271175.1 Polyangiaceae bacterium
GCTCGTGGTTCGCCATCGTCTCCGGCGGCTCGATCGGACGCGAAGGCCCGATCATTCAATTCGGCGGCGGTCTCGGCGGCGTCGCGGGTCGCCTCTTCCGGCTCCGGCTCGATCACACGCGCGCGCTCGTCGCCGCCGGAACGGCAGCTGGTTTTGCCGCCGCGTACAACACGCCGCTCGCCGCGGTGCTCTTCGTCGTCGAGATCGTGACGGGCGTCGTCGCGCTCGAAACCATTCTTCCGGCGATCGTCGCGACGCCGATCGCGACGGCACTCACTCGCCTCGTCATCGGCGGGGGTCCGATTTACGGTCAGCGCAGCTTCGCGACGAACTCCGAGCTCGATTTGCTCGGCTACGCCGCGCTCGGCCTCGCCGCGGGCTTCGTCGGACCGGCGTTCATGGAAATGCTCGATCGCGGCGGCGCGCTCTTCGCGCGACTCCGCTGGCCGAAACCGCTCTGTGCCGCACTCGGCGGACTCGTCGTCGGCGCGATCGCGATCGAATTGCCGCAGGTCACCGGCAACGGCTACGAAGCGATCAACCTGATCCTGAGCGGCAAAGTCGGCGCGGCGCTCGTCGTCGTTTTGCTCGTCGCCAAAGCCGTCGCGACGACCGCGTCCGTCTCGTCGGGAAGCCCCGGCGGCGTGTTCACGCCGTCGCTCTTTCTCGGCGCCGCGCTCGGCGGCGGCGTCGGTCACGCGATCTCGCTCTTCGGTTCACCTGGTAGCCCCGCGACCGTCGGCGCGTACGCGCTGGTCGGCATGGCCGCCCTCATCGCTGCAACGACGCACGCGCCGCTCCTCGGCGCCGTCATGGTCTTCGAATTGTCGCAAGACTACGCCATCGTGCTTCCGCTACTCATTGCGACCGCGACGGCGACGCTCGTCTCACGCCGCATCCACCCCAACTCGATCTACATGGAAGAACTTCGCCGCCGCGGCCTCGGCTGGGAAATCACGCTCGAAGGCCGCAAAATGAGCGCGTCACCCACCGACGAAAATCGCTCGCAGCAGAATTCATCCTAGCCGAGTGATGCCGCCTCGCGGCAGCTCGGTTGCGCAAGGGTATTTCACGCCGAGAGGCCACGCGGAGCAAACGCTGCTAGGGTGGGCGTGCTTCGCGTTACTGGCGACTCGCGTGGAATCGACCACGAGGAAGCGCGAAGTGTCTCGAGCCGCTCGCCTGGGCGTTTGAACCACCAACGAAAGGGTTCCGCCCATGAGTGATTTTCGAAGTGAGCTCGCCGCTTCCGATCCCGACGTCTTTGCCGCCATTACCGGCGAAGAACGGCGTCAGCGCGAAGGCCTCGAGCTGGTTCCGTCCGAGAGTTACACGTACCCCGAGGTGCTCGCCGCGCTCGGCTCGGTACTGACCAACAAGTACGCCGAGGGATATCCGGGCCGTCGTTACTACGGTGGGCAACAATTCACGGACGTGATCGAGCGCCTTGCGACGGAGCGCGCCTGCTCGCTCTTTCGCGCCGAGCACGCGAACGTGCAACCCCTGTCCGGCTCGCCGATGAACCAAGCCGTCTATCTCGGCGTGCTCGAACCGGGCGACACGATCCTCGCGATGGATCTGTCGCACGGCGGACACCTGACGCACGGCGCGCCGGTGTCGCACATGGGGAAGCTCTTCCACTTCGTGCGGTACGAGACGCGCACCGATCGCAACGGCGCGATCGACTACGACGCGCTGCTCGAGCAAGCGCGACAGTGCCGCCCGAAGCTCGTCCTCTGTGGCCACAGCTCGTATCCGCGCGAGCTCGACTATGACCGCTTCAAGGCCATCGCCGACGACGTCGGCGCGATGACGATGGCGGACGTATCGCACCTCGGCGGGCTGATCGCCGGCGGCGCGCTGAAAAATCCGGTCGACGTCGGCTTCGACTTCGTGACCACCACGCTGCACAAGTCGCTGCGCGGCCCGCGCGCGGGGATGATTCTCTGCCGCAAGCAGTACGCGAAGGCGATCGACTCCTCGGTGTTTCCCGGACTCCAGGGCGGCCCGCACATGAACGTCATCGCTGGCGCGGCCATCGCGCTGAAACGAGCGACCGAGCCGTCGTTCCGCGCATACGCCGCGGCGTGCCTGACGAACGCGCGCGCCATGGCCACTACGCTCCTCGACGCAGGCGCGGTGCTCGTCACCGGCGGCACCGATAATCACTTGCTCGTCCTCGACGTCGTGAAGGGCTTCGGCATCGACGGCCGCGACGGGGAGCGCGCTCTCGACGCGATCGGGCTCGCGACGAACAAGCAGATCGTCCCCGACGACCCGAACCCGCCGATGCGCCCGAGCGGAGTTCGCCTCGGGACGCCCGCCTGCACGTCGCGCGGTCTCGGCGAAGACGACTTCCGTCGTATCGCAACGTGGATCGCCGGCGCGCTCCGGCATTCCCGAGACGCGACCGTGCTCGCCGGGCTCGCCGAGCAGGTCCGAACCTTGGCGCTCCAATTTCCCGTCCCCGGCGTGCCCAGTTTTTAGCTATCGCGCACGACCCGGGCGCGCCGCGTTCACGAAAGGCGACGGCGCGCCCCCGGATATCACCAGAACGACTTTTCGAGAGCGACCATCGCGTCATGAGTGATGCGCTGGAGCGGGAGTAATTCGGTCTCGATGAGGCGCACTGCCTCGGTGTCGAGCGCCGCCGAGCTATTCTCGTATTGCGAAAGCCCGCGGCGTTCGCCGCTCTCGAGCGCGGCGACGGCCTTATCGTCACCGAGCGCCATCGCGCCCTGTTCGTACCATTTCGCGAACGAGCCCCAGAGCCCCGATCCGTCGGAGACGGGCGTGCAACGGCGCTCGATTTCCTGCGCGAGGCGTCGCGCGCGCGCCTCGTGCGAGTCGCGGCACTCCACGAGAATCGAGCGGCACTCGTGCCGCCGGATGTGCTCGAGCACGTAGTCGTAGCTCTCGACTGCGGAAATTTCGCCTCTCAGAAACGCTTGCAACGCGTCGACCGTCGGTTTTGCCGTGTCCGTCGTTTCCATGGTCCATCTTTCTGCGTGCAACGCACCGCGTTTCGAATTGCGCCATCGGACAAAAGAAGAAAACAGAAAGCAGGATCTGCACCAAGCGCGCCGCTCGAGATCGCGTTGAGTCAAATCGTCACGATTTGGCCGAGTTTAGCGACGTGTTTGACCGAATCGGCGCGCTCGCTCAGAGTGACCGCGACATGCCGTCGTTGCACGCGCTCGTGAATCGGAATAATCCGCCGGCCCGATCGGGTCCGGAAGCGCGCCTGCGTTCACGTCGGTGATGCAAGCCTCGCCGGGCCCTCGGGCTCGGCGGCAATGGGGCTGCGCGAGCTCGACGGCTCCGGCGACTTCCACGAGGAGT
Organism: Polyangiaceae bacterium; assembly: GCA_036271175.1. Taxonomy (GTDB): domain Bacteria; phylum Myxococcota_A; class Polyangia; order Polyangiales; family Polyangiaceae; genus DASZVB01. The sequence goes on from DATBBD010000750.1 coordinate 3,343, forward strand.
CGTCATGGACACGGAAATGGTTTGGCGCGGATTCGTGCTCGGGCTCGCGATCGCGGCGCCGGTCGGAGCGATCGGCACGTTGGTGATCCGGCGTAGCGCGAGCGCTGGAATGCTCGCCGGTTTGTCGACCGGGATGGG
>DATBBD010000751.1:0-8942 GCA_036271175.1 Polyangiaceae bacterium
TCCGACGGGCGCTTCCTCGCATCCTATCGAAAGATCCATCTCTTCGACGTCGCGCTCGCCGACGGCACCGTGCTCTCCGAATCGAAAGGCACGACGCCCGGCGACGACGCCGTCGTCGTCGACGTCGGCGATCTCCGTCTCGGCCTCTCCATTTGTTACGACCTCCGCTTTCCCGAGCTCTACCGAAGACTCGTCGACGCGCGCGCCGACGTGCTGCTCGTTCCCGCGGCGTTCACCGTGCACACCGGCAAAGATCATTGGCACGTGCTCCTGCGCGCTCGCGCCATCGAATCGCAGTCGTGGGTCGTCGCCGCGGCGCAATGGGGCAAGCACCCGCGCGCCCGCACGACCTACGGACACTCGATGATCGTCGACCCCTGGGGAACCATCGTCGCCGAAGCCTCCGACGGCGTCGGCCTCATCGTCGCCGACATCGACCCCGAGTACTCCGCGAAGGTACGCGCATCGCTACCGAGCCTTCAGCATCGGCGTCTGTGAATCGAAGACAGCGTCGGCAATCAAAGGATGACCTGCCTCCCCCCGCGGGGGCTCGCCCACGTGCTCGCGTGCTCGGCTCGCAACTCGCCTGCGCGCGCATGCGCGCGTCGGCTCCGCGCCCGCGCCCCCTCCAAGCCGCGCGCAACGCGCGCCGGAGGGGGTCCCGAGTGGCGTCACGATATCGGAAGCGAAACGGTGTCCCCTTGCGCGGCGCGCGTCAGAGATACTTCGATGCATCAAAGTATTCTTCGAGCGCCGGCGCGACCCGTCGACGGGCGGAGAGGGAGCGCCGGCGCCAAGGCTAGAGCGAGAGCCCGAGGGGACGGGGTGAAAGGGGAACCCTTAGGCCTGGCCCTCGCTCGCTACGACAGATGCCGGCGCGCGATTTCCGTCCAGGTGCCTTCGGGTTCGAGCTCGACGTAGCTCTTCCAGTACGGGCGGGCCTTCGACGGGTCGCCGAGCTGCTCGAAGGCCATCGCCAAGTTGAAGTAAGCGTCGGAAAACTTCGGGTCCGACTCGAGCGCGCCTTTGAAGAGGGGGATCGCGGTCTCGGCGTCGCCGCGTTCGAGCATGACGTAGCCGAGGTTGTATTGCGCCTCGGGTTGGCGCGGGTCGATGCCGAGCGCCTTGCGGTACAGGGTTTCCGCTTGCGAGACGTCGTGCCGGCGGAAGCGAATATTGCCGAGATTCGTGTAGGCGATGCTCAGCCACGGATCGAGCTGGACCGCCTGCTCGTAGAGAGCCTCGGCGTCGTCCATCGTGTTCGGATCTTCGTCGAGCTGGCTCGCGTGAAGATAGAGCTCGTACGCGGTGCGCGCCCGCTCGCGGCCGGCGGAGGGCCGGAGGAGGCGCACCACGTCGTCGCGGAGCGTGCTCACTTCGAGATCGAGCACCATCTGCCCGGTGAGCGGCTCGAACGCCCCGTCGCCCGAATAGACGACCACGCGTTTGCCGTCGGAGGCGATTTTCAACTCGACCAGCGGCCGCGCGACGTTGGGGAGCGATTTGCGGAGCGCGGCGACGGCGCGCGTGACGTCGCGCAGTCGAATCTTTCGTTCGAGGAGACCGTGCGCGGTGCGCATCGCGATGAGATCGGTGAACGTGTAGGCGCGCCGGCCACGCCGGCGACCACTGGGCGACACCACGCCGTTCTTGTCGAGCGTGCCGAGCCGCGCGACGGATACGCCGAGCAACCGAGAAACTTCTGCTCGAGTGAAGAGATCGGTCACCGGCTCTCGCTGCGCCTGCGAAGCGTCGCGGTCGGCGAGAGACCGAGCGCGGTCGGCGTGCCGCACGCGGCCGCCACCCGGACCGAAGACGACGTGGATGATCTTGTCGTTCCGCCGCTTCCGGTCTCGAGGTTTTTTTCTTCGCTGCCCCGCCATCCGTGGTCGGTTTCAATTCTTCCGCGCGGGCCTTGATGTCAAGAGGAAGGTTCTCGCGACGTCGTGAGCAGCGGCTGCTTGCGACAATCCGCGGCTTCGCGAACGGCTCGGTGAGTGCATCGTCGCGCTCGCGCGCGGCGGGTCGCGCCCGAGCGACCCAAACAAGTTCTTGACGACGCGTCTTGACTCGCGCCGAACGAAACAAAGCGGGCGCGCTGCCTCCGCGCCGGCCGGGCGCCGCTCCTTCGTCAACGCGAGCGAGCGCGTCGCGAGAGACGACCCGACGCGAGCACGCGCGCCTCGACGTCGATGTCGACGCGCACGCCTCGCGGATCGGATCGGACGACGAACTCGGCGTTGATTCGACCAATCGAATGGACGGATCTTACTTGCGCCTCGCGGTACGCGATCCGGATCGCCCGCACGCGCGCATGCGGGTCCTTGGCGACGAGCCGCTGCACGTCGGTGCCGAGTTCGTCGGGCACGAGTCCGCCGTGTGACGAAAAGGTGAGGAGCAAGCTGGTGGTGCCGTAGTACGTCGGGCCCTCGAGCTCCTCACGGACCGCGCCCTCGCTCATGACGTCGGCGGCCTCGAAGAGCTCGCTCCAGCGGTAGTCCGAGCTCCGCCACATCTCGAGCGGCCTCGTCGAAACGAGCCGCTGTGCGCCCGCCTTGGCGAGGCCCGGGCCTTTCCGTGACTGGGAACGCTTCACGACGGGGTGGATCGTACGTTGCTCCGGTGCAAAGCAGGAAGTTGTGGGCGAACGGTCAGTCGATCTTCCCCGGGTGCTCGTCGAATTTGGCCCAAACGGTCCGCGCCTGCGACGCTTTTTCGAGACTCGGAAGATCGAAAGAGTGACGAAATCCTCGGCTTTTCAGCAATATGCGGGTCCGGAACGGCGACGGCGGTTCGCGTACGTGACCCGAAACACCGAATACCACCTGGCGGATGGCGTCTGCGTCGCCGTCCGCGACCGCTCCAGCGGCAAGTGGCTCCTGGAGCACCCGACCTTGAGAAAGCGGCTCTCGGGGTTCCTTCGCCTGCGTCGGGGCATCTCGCCCGAGGCATCGCTGGCGCCGCCGCGCGTGGGCACGTCGTTGTTCTTCGGAGCGGAAGGGGCCGAGGTGGTCACGAGTAACCTTTTGGCGGTCGAGCGTCCCGAGAAGACAACCATCGTCAGCTACCCGGTTTGATTTCGTGCGAAAAATGGGGGCGGCCCCGACCGCTCCCGTCGCGGCAAAGCCTCGATTGACGAACCCCATCCCGACCCAGCCCTCGACATCCGACGCGACGCGTAGGCAGAGAACGCGCCCGATGAGCGGACGCCGCGTAAATCGCCGATTGACAGGACCTCCGCCAGCTGACGAAGCTTTAAGGCTGAAAACGGAGTGGTCCGCACAGAAATCCCAGCAAAGGTCGCCGTGTTCGCCATCGTGATCAGCGAGAAGGGTGGAGCGGAGCGACGTGAAGCGTTCGACCACGCCGAGATCAACATCGGTCGAGTGCAGGGCAACGACTTGATGCTGGCCAAGGGCAACGTGTCGAAGCGGCACGCGCGCCTCGTCTTCAGGGACAACCGCTTCATCGTCACCGATCTGAACAGCACCAACGGCACGTACGTGAATCGCCGGCGCATCAGCCAGGCGACCATCGTTCGGCAGGGGGATCGCATTTACATCGGAGACTTCGTGCTCCGTGTGGAGGGCACCGAGGACGGCAGCGGCTTGTCGCCCGCGCCAGCGAGCGTTCAGCCGGCCGGTTATCGCGAGCCGATGATGACGAACCCGGACGCGCCCAGTCGCTCGAAGGCGCCCGGGGCGCCACCGCCTCCGCCGCAGGTGTACCCGGCCGTGCCGCCCGCACCGCGGCTCCCGACCGCGCCGACGGACAGCGGTCGTCCCTCGATGTCTTCTCCGGCGCCCATCTCGTCGACGACGAGCAACGAGCCCTCGGTGGTCGAGCGCCTTCCCGTCGTACGCGAGGAGAGCATCGACACCGAGACCACTGCGTATCGGAGCGCGGTGTCGGCGCTCGTCGAGCGTGTGTCGTCACGTCTCGGCGCGGGGTTTCTCGATCGGCCGCCGACGCCGACCGCAATCGCCGAAGTCGAACGCACGATGACGGCCGAGCTCGGCGAGCTGCGTCGCGAAGAGGTCGTCGGCGCGTCGATCGCCGAAGAACGGCTGCGCAAAGACGCGCGCGCCGAGTTGATCGAGCTCGGTTCGATCGGGCCGCTCCTTCTCGACGATACGGTGACGGCGATCGCCGTCACCGGGCCGACCGCGATCATCGCGGTGCGCGGGGGCCGCCGCGTCGCGGTCGAGCCGCCGCTGTCGTCGGAGGCGTCCGTGCGGCGCGTGCTCGGACGACTCTCGCGCGCGGGCGGGGCCGAGATCGACCCGGCCGAGAGCGTGGTGTCGCGCAAACTCCCGAACGGCTTTCGGCTCTCGGCGATCACCGGAGCGCGCGCGCTCAGCGGAACCTTATTTCGTCTCGAGCGCCCGCAGCGCGTCGACAAGACGCTCGACGACTTGGTGCGAGCCGGCGCGGTGTCTCGGGCGATGGCGACGTTTCTGCGCCACTGCGTCGCAGTGCGGGCGAACATTCTCATCGCGGGGCCGCGCGACGCGAAGCCGACGGGCATCGCGGGCGCGCTGGTGTCCGCCAGCACCGACGGACACGTCGTGGCGCTTCAGACGACCGAGAGCATCGTGTCGAACAGCGTGAACGTGAGTCACGTGGATCTCGCGGACGCCGGCGCGGGGCTCGAAAGCCTCGTCGGATTTGCAGCGCGCTTGCCGGATGCGCGCCTGGTCGTCGACAGTTTCTCGGGCGCGGCGGCCGTCGCGACGCTCGACGCGGTCGCGCAAGGCGCGGACGGGCTCATCGCGGTGCTCCCGGCCGCGAGCTTGCGCCGCGGCCTCGGCCGGCTCCCCGCCGAGCTTTCGGCGATCCGTCCGGGTCTCGCGGTCGGCGTCGCGAAAGAGTGGCTCGCCGGCACCTTCGACGTCTTCGTCGAGGTCGCGCGCCTCCGGGACGGCCGTCAACGGGTCGTCCGGATCGCCGAGCCGGTGAACATCGTCGACGGGGACGTCTCGCTGCGCGACATCTTCACGTTCGTCGTCGAGCGCACCGCCACCGGCGGCTCCGTCGAAGGCACGTTCCAGGCGACCGGCGTCGCGCCACGCGTCGTCGCCGACATGGCCGCCCGCGGTATCCACGTCGACAGCGGCGTCTTCTCACGCCCCCCATCACGCTGACGATCGCTATCTCATAAACCTACTGCGCGCCCCGCTGCGTCGGTCGGCCTCCTCGAAATACCAGCGTATGCCTGCGTCGGCCTTCCTGGCACCGGGGCGCTCGTTACGGTTTCTGAGATAGCTTGAAAGCGTCTCCCAGTTTGAGTTGGGCCCCAGATCAGCGCTCAAGCGTCGGCGGCGACTTCGTCTTTGGCGCGGGCGAGCTTTCGTCCGAGGAGACGCCGCTTCACGGCGCTCAGCTTGTCGAGCATCACGACGCCGTTCAGGTGATCGGTCTCGTGCTGGATCGCGACGGCGAGCAGGCCCTCCGCTTCGAGCTCGAACGGATTGCCGTCACGGTCGAGCGCTTTCACGCGCACGCGCTCGGCGCGCCGGATCTCTTCGGTGACGCCGGGAAACGATAAGCAACCCTCTTCCCAGGTCTGCGTCCCGTCGGTCTCGACGATTTCGGGATTGATGAAGACGCGCAGATCGCTCGGCTCGTCGTCGGACGCGACGTCGATGACGAACACCCGGAGCAATACCCCGACCTGGTTCGCGGCGAGCCCGACTCCCGGTGCGGCGTACATGGTCTCGGCCATGTCGTCGACCAAGGTTCGGATGCTGTCGTCGACCGCGCGGATGGGCTCTGCCACCTGCTTCAGGCGCGCGTCGGGATAACGGAGGATGGGTCGAACGGCCATGGTGTTTCGCGGTGCGCCGGCACTCGATGGCCAGCGACGTCCCTAGACGAAAATAACACCCGGGTCGGGGGTCCGCAACGCCGCCTCGACCATTTCGTGGGGCGTCATTCGGGCGGCGGCGGCGTCTTCTTCTTCGGGTAAACGATGGGGCCGAAAACGTAGGCGTCTTTGCCGCAGAGCTCCCAGGTCGGCGGATCGATCCGCGGCGCGTGCGACGGAGCCTCCGGCCCCGCCCAGTCGACGGCGCCCGGTTTTCCGCGCGGCCCGAGCAGCACGGGCGCGATGAACACATGCAGTTCGCTCGGAAGACGGCCGGCGAGCAAACTCCCCGCGAGCTCCGCGCCGCCCTCGCACAGCACGCTGACGACTTCACGCGCCGCGAGCGCCCGGAGCGCGACGGCCATGTCACAGCGCCCCGCAGCGTTCGCTGGGACGCGGATCACCGAAACGCCGGCGGCCTCGAGCTTCTCGCCGATAACGGCGGGCGCGTCGGTCGTCGTGATGACGCAGGTCGGCGTGTCACGCGCGGTCGTCACGAGGTGACTGTCGAGCGCGATACGGAGTTGACTGTCGACCACGATGCGCACCGGGTTCCTGCCGGGAACGTCGCGCACGGTGAGCTTCGGATCGTCGGCGATGATCGTGTTGATGCCGACCATGACGGCGTCGTACGCGGCGCGGAGCGCGTGCACCCGCGCGCGGCTCTCCGGCCCGGTGATCCATTTCGAGATTCCGGTGCGCGTCGCGACGCGACCGTCGAGCGAGATCGCGAGCTTCAGCGAGAGGTACGACGCGCCCTCGGTGATGTACTTCGACCAGGGCTTGATCAGGTTCTTCGCTTGCGACTCGAGCACGCCGACGATGACTTCGATGCCGGCCGCTTGGAGTCGCTCGACACCGCCCCCGGCGACGTGAGGGTTCGGGTCGCGGCACCCGATGAGCACCCGCTTGATGCCCGCCTTGATGACGCGATCGACGCACGGCCCGGTACGGCCCACGTGATTGCACGGTTCGAGGGTGACGTAGAGCGTTGCGCCGTCGGTGTTCTTCCCGGCGGCCTTCATCGCGACCACCTCGGCGTGGTCGTCTCCGGCGAGATTGTGGAACCCTTGTCCGAGGATCTCCGCGCCTTTCGCGACGATCGCGCCGACGTGAGGGTTCGGCGACGGATCGCCGCCCGCGCCGAGCTCGATGGCTTTTGCCATCAGCTCTCCGTCGAGCTCCGTCCATGCGACGTTTTCGGCCATCGGGCAGCCCCCATTACTCCGGCGAGCGGGACCGAACAAGTTGGGTCATCTCGGCCATGAACTCGTCGATGTCTCTGAATGACTTGTAAACACTGGCGAAACGAACGTAAGCGACCGGGTCGAGGGCTTTGAGACGCTCCATGATGCGCTCGCCGATGACGAGTGACGCGATTTCCCGATCGCCTCGTTCGGCCAGCTCGCGCTCGACCGCCTCGGCCTCGGCCTCCAGCGTATCGGCCGATACCGGGCGCTTGTTGCAAGCTATTCTAAGGCTGCGGAGCAGCTTGTCACGGTCGAACGGTTCCCGCTGGCCGTCCTTCTTGATGACGACCGGGAGCGTGTATTCGACGCGCTCGTAGGTCGTGAACCGTCTCTTACAAGCGTCGCACTCGCGGCGCCGCCAGGTGACGGTTCCGCCCGCGGCGAGTCGCGAATCGACCACGCGGTTTTCGAGTTTTTGGCAGAACGGGCACTGCATGGGGCCGCTCGTCAGCTTTCGTGCTTCGAAAGAACGATCGTCGCGTTCGTGCCTCCGAAGCCGAAAGAGTTGGTAAGCACGTTCCGGAGCCGGCGCTCGCGCGCGTGGTTCGGAACGAAGTCGAGTGGGCACTCGGGGTCCGGGTCGTCGAGGTTGATCGTCGGAGGGACGACCCCGGTGTCGATCGCCTTCGCGCACACCGCAGTTTCCACCGCGCCTGCGGCGCCGAGCAGGTGCCCCATCATCGATTTGGTCGAGCTCACCCAGAGCGTCCCGTCGAGCGCCGGCGCACCGAACACGGTCGACACGGCTTTCGACTCCTGGATGTCGCCCTGCGGCGTCGAAGTGCCGTGAGCGTTGATGTAGTCGATGGAGTCCGGCGACAGCTTGGCGTCCTTCAACGCGCGCCGCATCGCGACCACCGCGCCCGCGCCTTCGGGGGCCGGTTTGGTGATGTGATAGGCGTCGCTCGACGCGCCCCAGCCGGTGATCTCGGCGTAAATGTGCGCGCCACGTCGCACCGCCCGCGAGAGCGATTCGAGGACCAGGGTTCCGGCGCCCTCGCCGCACACGAAACCGTCGCGTCCCCTGTCGAAGGGGCGGCTCGCGCGCTCCGGCGCGTCGTTGCGACGGCTGAGCGCGAACATCGCCGAGAACCCGGCGATGCCCGTCGGCGTGATCGCCGCTTCGGCGCCGCCGGCCACCATGACCGGCGCACGGCCACTCCGGATCCATTCGACGGCCTCGCCGATCGCGTGGGCGCTCGAAGAGCACGCGCTGGTGTGGCAATAGCTCGGCCCGCGAAGGCCGTACTCGATGCTCACCTGGCCTGCCGCCAGATTGCCGATGAGCGACGGAATGAAATACGGGCTCACCCGTCCGGGACCCTTTTGATTCAACAGAAGCGTGACCCGTTCGAGATTCTCGAGGCCGCCGATGCCGACGCCGATGAAACAGCCGACCTCGTCGCGCTCTTCTTCGGTGAGATTGAGCGACGCCTCCTCGATGGCCATTTTCGTGGCCGCGAGCGAGAAGGTGATGAAGCGCGCGAGCTCCTTCACCTTCTTCTTCGCGATGTAGCGCTCGGGGTCGAACCCCTTCACTTCGCACGCGAAGCGCGTCGCGTAACGCTCGTCCGCGTCGAAGAGCGTGATCTTTCCCGCCGCGCTCTTCCCGTTGATGACGGCGTTCCAGGTCGGCTCGGTCCCGACGCCATTTGGCGTGACGAGGCCGATTCCAGTGACGACGACACGCTCCATGCGCTTTTAATGTTCCGAAATGGGGTGATTTTCGCCCGAGTGGACGACGGCTCCCCCAAACCGTTCCGGGCTACCCCCCGATATGTTTTTCGATGTAGTCGACGGCGTCTTGAACCGTCCGGATCTGTTCC
>DATBBD010000752.1:0-7548 GCA_036271175.1 Polyangiaceae bacterium
CTCCTCGAAGAGGAAATCGGCGAAAACGGCGAAGCGAAAAGCTTGCTACGCGCCATGCGAAACGAGGTCGAACGGCTCACCGCCCTGAGCGAACGCTACCTCTCGGTCGCGCGCCGCAAACCGCCGCGCCTCGAAAACGAAGACATCGGCCAAGTGTGCCGCGACGCGCTCGACTTCATGCGCGCGGATCTCGAACGACACGGGATCAAAGTCGATCTCGGGTGCGAGGCGGACATTCGCAACGTGCGCATCGACGAGGGTCAGATCCGGCAAGCCTTGTACAACCTGCTTCGGAACGCGCGCGAGGCGATGCCGTCCGGCGGACGGGTCGGGCTATTGGCGCGGAACGCGGAAGGCGGCGTTGAGATCGTCGTCGAAGACGAAGGCTCCGGCATCGACGCCGAGTCGCGCGCGCGTCTCTTCGAGCCGTTCTTCACGACCAAGGGACACGGCACGGGTCTCGGGCTCGTCATCACGCGCGAGATCGTCGAGGCGCACGGCGGCAAGCTCGAGTGCGAACCCGTCGTTCCACACGGAACCCGGTTCGTGATGTTCTTGCCCTCCGAGCCGCCGTCGACGGAAACGGCGGCGCCGTTCGAGCCCGCGCCTCGGAGTGATTGAACCGCTCGCGACCGCTGCTCAGCGCACGTCGAAGTGACCGCCGATTTGAAGCGACACCGTGCCGTAATCGGCGCTGCCGTCGTATTGCGACGTGAACGCGGTGCCGGATTGGACCGGTCCCGACCAGTGGCCGGAGTTGAACGAACCGCCGCCGAGCGTGATCATCGGCGAGAGCGAGAAGAACCGAGTCACGCGAATATCGGCGCCGACCCCGATGCGCGCGTCGAGAGAGCCGGTGAGCGCGAGCTCGGTGCCGTCCGACCAGTAGGCGTGAAAGTCGCGATAGCCGACGGCGACCTCCATCAAGAAGCCGGCGTGATTCGGGTTGGTCGAGAACCGGAGGCCCGCGCCCCAGAAATTCGAGTTCCCCCACTTTTGCCCGCCGAACGAGTGCTGGTCGAGGCTGCCCGTCCCGAGAAACGCGTGCTCCCAGATCGCGAACACGTTGTAGTGGCGCGAGAGGCGCGCGCCGACGTCGAGCTCCAACGCCGGACCCGACGAGGCGTAGTCGCCGAGCGCGCGCCGTCGGTAATAGAGACCGGTGCCGTCGTAAAATCCGTCGGTCCACGCGCTCCCGAACGGCGCAAACCAAGACACGCGCGCGCCGAACCAAAAGGCCGTTCGCGGCGCGAGGAAATGCGGCGTCGTGGGCGGCGGCGGCTCGATCACGAACTCCGGCGGCGGCGGTTCGTAGATCGTCGGCGCGCCGTTCGGCGGATACGCCTCGCCGCTCTCTTGCACCGGTTGTTCGACATAATAGCCAGGCGGCGGCGCCGCTTCGGGGACTCGGCCTGGTTCGGTTTGCGGTGTCGCCGGCGCGGGCGTCGCTGAAGCGGGCGCTGGTGCTACGGCGGACGGCGCCGATGCGGGCGCAGTCGTCGGTGCCGGCGGCGTGGTCGCGGGAATGGGCGGCGCCGCGGGTGTGGGCGTGGTCGCGGGAGCAGGCGCAATCGTCGGGGTCAGCGGTGCAGGTGCGGCCGTACTGGCTGGAATACCCGCTCGCGCCGCGCCCGCGATCAGCGTCAACAGCACGACCCCGCTGCAGAAGTGGAAGCGCACTAAGCCTCGCATGCGCGAGAGGCTAGCACTGTCCGGAAACCGAACTCGCGCGCACACGCCGTCGTGCGGAGCGCACGCTTCACTTTCACCGCTCGACGTCGCGCGCGCCGCGCCCGTGTTCGCCTGGCCACTCCGCGTCGCGGAGAACACGCTCTCATGGTGTGTGGCATTGACCTTCAATCACCGACCATGCTAATGGACCGCCGCTCTTTTACAGTATTGGTGCACAAAAACTGGAAAGGACTCGGTAGCTACTCGACAGTCGGTCTCGACCTCGCGCTCAGTATTCTCGTCGGTCTCTTCGGGGGAAGATGGCTCGATCAGAAGCTCGGCACGAGAGGGTGGCTGACGATGGTCGGGCTCGGCTTCGGAATCGCGGCAGGCGCTCGCAGCGTCTGGCGCGCTCTCGAGCGAGCCAACCGAGAAGCGGAAGCCGAAGCTCAGAAGGATCGAGAGTCGCGAGCCAAGTTTCATGAAGACCGAGACGACCGCTGAGAGAGATCCGAGCCTGACCGCCGCGTATTTCGGCGTTGCTGCAAGCGGAGCCGTACTCTTGGCGGGTGCCGGGATCTGGTTCGCCCTGCGCACGGTGGGCGCCGTCGGTCTCGGCGTGGTGCTCGCTCTCTCGAACCTGTGGGTCGTCGAGCGGCTCGTGCACGTCTATCTCCGAAGTGAGCGCGGACGATGGGCGCTCATTGCGCTCGTGAAGGCGATGCTGCTATTCGCGCTCGTCGCGGTGCTCGTGAAAAAGGGCGACGTCGACGTACTTCCCTTGGCAGTTGGTTTCGGCGCGTTGCCGTTCGGAATCGCGCTCTCCGGGATCTGGCCGATTCCGTCGGCGCGGAAGCAAGGGTGATCGGATGCCTGAGCATTGGAATTTCATCACGCTGCTGCTCTTGCACTCGCGCGAGACGTTGAACCAGAACGCGACGTCGCTCGGACAGACCTTCGTGGGGCATCACCCCGCGGACTGGCATAGCTTCGAGCCCATCACGACCTCGGTCGTGCTCATGCTCGTGCTCATCGCGATGGCGGCTTACGTGCGCTCGCAGCTCGCGGACGTCGGCACGGCCGTCGTCCCCGACGAGAGCCTGACGCTTCGCACCTTCGCGGAAGTGTTTCTCGACTACTTCTACAACCTGGCGAAGGACGTGATGGACGCGGACCGCGCGAAGAAATACTTCCCGCTCATCGCGACGTCGGCGTGTTTCGTGTTCTTTGCGAACGTCCTCGCGCTGTTTCCCGGACTCCCCGTCGCGACCACCTCGCTGAGCATCACGCTCGGGTCGGCGTTCGTGGTGTTCGTGCTCTTCAATTATTGGGGTTTCAAAGAGAACGGTTTCGGCTACTTGAAGCACCTCGCCGGACCGGTCTGGTACCTCGCTCCGCTGGTCTTCCCGATCGAGCTCATCTCGCTCTGCGTTCGGCCGCTCACGCTCGGGTTGCGCTTGATGCTGAACATGGCGGTGGATCATCTTCTCGTCGCCATCTTCATGGGATTTTTGACCATCGTCGTCCCGATTCCCGTGATGATCCTCACTTGCCTCGTCGTTCTCATCCAAACGCTCGTATTCACCCTGCTCACGTGCATCTACATCGGTCTTGCAACCGAGCACGAGGAGCATCACTAGACACACGCGGCCCCGTAAAAAAGGGCCGGGCGTCGGTTCATTGAAGGAGACCCAACGAATGCTCGACAAGAAGAAGCTGGCCCTCGTGACCAGCTCGGTAATGGCTCTGCTCTCTTCGTCTGCCTTCGCGCAGGAAGCGGGCGCGGGCGGTGGTGCGAATCAGTTCAACGTCCAGGCCATGGCCGCGCTCGGCGCTGGCCTCGCCATCGCGCTCGCCGCACTCGGCGGGGCACTCGGGCAGGGCAAAGCGGCCGCGGCCGCTCTCGAAGGCATCAGCCGCAATCCTGGCGCCGCGCCCCGCATTCAGACGCCGATGATTCTCGGCCTCGCGCTCATCGAGTCGCTCGTCCTCTTCGCGTTCGCGGTCTCGTTCCTTCTGTACAGCAAGATCCCGTAACGAGGGACCGTTCGTCGCCTCGGCGCGGGCCCACCAGGCTCGCGTTCGAGGCGCGTCGCGTCTCATCGCCGGGTCCACGCCTTGATGGCGTCGCGCACCGTATGGCCCGAGAGCCAGATCGCCGCGCACACGAACAGCGCCGCCGATGCGTACGGCTGTCTCGCGGTGAGCGCCCAGGCGCCCGAGAGCACGAGTGAGCTGCCGACCAAGCCGGAGTAGATCCGCCGGCCGAGGCGGTCGCTCGCGCTTCCGGCGTCGGCGTCGCTGGTGCGTACCGTGAGCCTCCCGAACCGCAGATCGTCGAGCACGTCGCGCATCTGCTCGGGGAGATTGCTCGTCGCGCCGCTCAGCCGTTCGAGCCGCCGGATCAGCTCGTTGCCGAGACGCTCCGGCGAGTAGCGTTTCTTCATGAGCTCGACGAAGAGCGGGCGCGCTTCTTCGAACACGTCGAGATCGGGGAGCAACGCTTTCCCGACGCCCTCCGTCGTCATCAACGCCTTGCCGACCAGGACGAAGTCGGTCGGCACTTCGATGCCGAACTTCATCGAGCCTTGCACGAGGTCGCGAATGAGCGACGACATCTCGATGTCCTTCAGCTGCTTGCCCAGATATTTTTCGGCGAGCAACGCGACCTCGGCGCGGTACGCGCGCATGTCGATTTTTTTCGTGGGGGTGCCTATGGCGTAGAGGGCGTCTGCGATCCCTTCGTAATCGCGACGGACCGCGCAGACCATGAGATCGACGGCGAGGTCTCGCATGCGCGGCGAGAGTCGTCCGACCATCCCGAGGTCGAACATCGCGAACGTCGGATCGTCGACTGGTCCGAGGATGAGCACGTTGCCGGGGTGCGGATCGGCGTGGAAAAAGCCGTCCTCGAACACCTGCTTCACGAGGATGTCCATCGCGAGGCGCGCGAGCTTCTTCCCTGAGTGGCCCGCTGCGACCGCGTCGAAGATCTTTTTTCCGTCGAGGTACTCGAGCGTGATCACCTGCTTGCTCGTGGCTTGCCGGTACACTTTCGGAAACTTGACGTTACGGTATCCCTGAAAATTCTGAGCGAAGCGCACCGCGTTTTCGGCTTCGGTAACGAAGTCGAGCTCGCTGGTGATCGCGTGATCGAACTGATGCACGAGCCCGGTCGGCGAATAGATCCGCGACTCGGGAACCGCGCGCTCGAGGAGCGCCGCGAACGTGTGCAAGATCCCGACGTCGCTCGAGATGGTTTCGCCGATGCCCGGGCGCTGCACCTTCACGACGACGTCCATGAGGCCCTCGTCGGTGCGGAGCTTCGCGCGATGGACCTGCGCGATGCTCGCGGCCGCCAGCGGCCGTTCGTCGAAGTCGGCGTACACCTCGTCGAGCTCGGCGCCGAGAGATCGCTCGACCTGCTCTTTGATCTCCGCGAACGACACCGGCGGCACGTCGTCCTGGAGCTTCGTCAATTCGGCGATGAGCTCGGGCGGCAGCACGTCCGCGCGCGTCGACATGATCTGGCCGAGCTTGATGAACGACGGTCCGAGCTCTTCGAGCGCGAGGCGAAGGCGCGGCGCCCAGGCGTCGGCCGCGGTGGACGCGTCGGGCTGCTCGGAGCGCTTCGGGCCGAACCCCATGCGCCCCAGCACTTCGCCGAATCCGTAGCGGGCGAGGACGCCCGAGATGTCCCGGACTCTGCCGATGTCGCGGGCGGCGTGAACGATCGAAACCACGGCGCTACTTTGCGCCCCTCATCGCACGCGCACCAGGGTTCCCTGGTCGTACTCGGTCGGGAGCGCCGCGGTCCAACCGGCGGGCAAACGCGGCCCGGCCCAATCGAACACACGCTTCGCGTCGAGCGGCGTCAGATTCACGCATCCGTGGCTCCTCACGTGGCCGAAGGAGCGATGCCAGAATGCCCCGTGAAGCCCGTAGCCCTTGTCGAAGAAGAGCACCCACGGCACTTCTTCGATGGCGTAGTAGCGAAGCGCGTCTTCGTCCTCGAGGTTCGTCATGTCCGTCGTGCGAAGCTTGACCCATACGCGATGCGTCCCGACTGGAGTCGCCGTCACTTCGTTTCCGTGACCGATGCCCGTCGAGACCAACGTCGCGAACACCGGTTCGTCGCCTTGATAGAGCGTGAGCGTTTGGGTCGTGAGGTCGACGTCGATGAAGCGCTCGCCGGGGCGCGCTTCGGGCGGCGGCGCCGCGAGCGTCGGCACGCGGACGCTCGTTCCGTCGAGCCATCGACCCTCGCCGATGCGCACCCAGCGGCGTCCGTGGGTCTCGCGAGTTTCGAGCACCGGCACGTGGGCAAACTGTTCTTCGGTTGCGCGCGCGATGCGCCGTCCGTTCGGACCGTCGAACACCGCCGCGTGCTCGGCGACGACGAAGCCTTGGTCGAACTTGCCGGCCGTGACGTCGTAGCCCGAGAACACGAGCGGCCTCGCACGGTTCAAGTCGCGGAGCGGTAGCCAGAGTCCCTTCGTCGTGAGCCCGAACGGGTCGCCCGCGGATTTGTTCGCCGTCTCGCTCACCGCGACCGAAAACCCGGGATCGAATTGTCGCGCCGGCGCCGTCTCTTCGGCGCTCCGCAAATTGGCGTACCCGAACGAGCCGTCCTTGCCGACGAAGTAGTAGGCGAGCGGAAGTCCGTCGTCCGTGTGCGACGCGGGCGCGTCGGGCGCGTCGGATGGCAACGACGACGGCGCGACGAAATCACCGCAGACCCACGCCTCGGGCCCGACGAGAAAATACGGCCCCTTGCATCCCGCCGCGCGCGTCGCGCCGTAAAACGGCAAGCGCGCCCCGAGCGCCGCCGCCCCGCGCCGCGCCGCGTTCGGCCCCGGCGCCGCGAACAGCGGCTCGTTCCTGCGAAGCACCGCGACGCTCTTCGTCTCCGGGTCCAGCGCTCCGACGTCCGCCGAGATCCAAGGCGGCATCCCCTGCGCCGCCGCTCCCGTCGCAAAGAGTCCCCACAGCGCCGCCCATCGCCGCATCACGCGCCCCAAATCTAGCGACTCGTCCGGTCCAAGTCAGATTTCCGGTGAAGGGGAGGGCTAGCGCGACCGCCAGGGCATGGGGAAAAAGGATCAGGGAAGGGGCTGCCTCGCGGTGGCTCGCGTGCACCAGTTTTGTTCGTCGCGTTGGCCGCGCGCCGAGTGATGGGGTGATCGCAAAGACCGCGTGCTTGGATGCGTGGGTGAGGCCCGGAAGCGTGGATTGCCACGCTGAGGACCGAGAGCACGCAGACGAGTGCGCGCTCGAAGCGAGCGCCCCATCACTCAATGAAGAGCGAAGCGGAGTTCGTGATCACAGACGCGGAAACTGTCGCCGTCGTTGATTACTCGACGTTGCACGCGTTGGCCGTTGTACTCGACGCCGTTCGTCGAACCCATGTCGACGATGTAATATTGGCCGTTCAAGTATTCGACCATCGCGTGCTGGCGCGACACGTTCGGGTCTTTGATCGTGAGGTCGCTCGTCTGTTTACCGCGACCGATGATGAAGCGATCCTTCGTCACGGGGAATCGCTCACCCATGTAATAAATGAAGAGCTGCCCTTGTCGTGAGAGCGGCGGCGGCCCGGCGCGACCCGACATTTGCGGCGGAGGCGGAGGCGGCGGCGGTGCGCGGCTCGCTCCACGCGCAGCGGGCGGCGGAGGTGGCGGCCCGCGACGTGCGGGTGCGGCTGCCGTCGCGGTGGGCGGAGGTGGCGGAGGTGGCGGCAATCCCGCCGCACCACGTGGACCGGGCGGCGGAGGTGGCGGCGGCATCGATGGGCCGCCGCGTGCAGCGCCAGGTGGTGGCGGTGGCGGCGGGGTGGGCACTCCCGTCGGCAACGCAGGCGCTCCGGTTGCGGGAGCG
>DATBBD010000753.1:0-32038 GCA_036271175.1 Polyangiaceae bacterium
AGGCCGTTCTCGAGCCGCTCTTCGCCGATCCGAAGCTGCCGAAGGCGAGCCACGACGCGAAGCAACTCGCCGTCATTCTCGCGCGCCGGAAAATTCCCCTCGCCGGCATTCGGTTCGACACCATGCTCGCGAGCTACCTCGTCGACCCGGAGCGCTCGCACGACCTCGGCGACGTGGCTTCGAAAATGCTCGGCACGGTGCTCCCGTCGGCGACGGACCTCGTTCCGAAAGCGCGCGGGCGAACGGCGAGCTTCGAGGAAGCGCCCGTTCCGGAAGCTGCAACGTATTCGGGGGCACGCGTCGCGTCGGTGTTCAAGTTGTGGGGACGCTTCGAGTCCGAGCTCGCCGAGGCGAAGCTCGAAAAACTCCTCGACGACATGGAGCTCCCGCTCTCCGACGAGCTCGCCGAGATGGAACTCGCAGGCGTCCTCGTCGACAGCGACACCTTGCGCGAGCTCGGGCGGCGGCTCGAAAAAGATCTGGCGGCGCTCGAGCTGGAAGCGCATCGCGTCGCCGGGCGGGCGTTCAACGTCAATTCACCGCGGCAACTCGAAGCGCTCCTCTTCGACGAGCTCGGGCTCAAGCACACGAAGCGGACCAAGACGTCGCGTTCGACCGACGCCGAGACCTTGGACGCGCTCGCCGAATCCCATGCGCTCCCGAAGGTGATCCTCGACATCCGTCAGATCTCGAAGCTCAAGGGCACCTACATCGACGCGCTCCCGTCTCTCGTGAATCCGGAGACCGGACGGATCCACACGCGGTGGGGACAAGCCGTCGCCGCAACGGGACGGCTCTCGTCGTCGGATCCGAACCTGCAGAATATTCCGATTCGCTCCGAGCTCGGCCGCGCGATCCGAAAAGCGTTCGTCGCGCCGCCCGGGCACGAGCTCGTCAGCGCCGACTATTCGCAGATCGAGCTCCGCGTGCTCGCGCACTTGTCGAAGGACGCGGTCCTGATCGACGCCTTCCGCTCGGGCCAGGACGTGCACACGCGTACCGCGATGGAGATCTTCGGCCTGGCCGCTAGCGAGGTGACCGCCGAGCATCGACGGCGCTCGAAGGCCGTAAACTTCGGCATCATCTACGGCCAGGGTGACAGCGGGCTCGCGAAGAGCCTCGGCATTCCGCGTACGGAGGCTGCGACCTTCATCGCCGCGTACTTCCGTCGCTACGAGGGCGTACGGCGCTTCATGAACGAAGTGCTCGAGCAGGGGCGCGCGAGCGAGTCGGTCCGAACGCTCTTCGGGCGGCAGCGTCTCGTCCCCGACATCCGGAGCGAAAACCGCGCGAAGCGCCTCGCCGCCGAGCGCATCGCGATGAACGCGCCGATCCAAGGCACCGCGGCGGACCTCTTGAAACTCGCGATGCTCGCCTTCCGAACCCCGCCGACCCCGTCGGCGCGCATGGTCCTCACCGTGCACGACGAGCTGGTGTTCGAGGTCGCGAAACCCGAAATCGAGGAAGCGTGCCGGAGAATTCGCGACGCGATGGAATCGGTCTACGCGCTCGACGTACCGCTGGTGGTCGACGTCGGGCACGGAGCGGACTGGAGCGCCGCCCACTGAACCGGGGCACCGCGCCCCCCGGAATCGCCGTGCTCGATTCGTCACGCGGAGTCAATCGGGGTGTTGCCGAACGGCGCGGCCTCATCTAAATCGGGGCCTCGCAGATGAGCCCCCGCATCTCCATCGTCATCCCCGTGTACAACGAGGAGGGCATCTTGCATTCGGCCGTGGTCGATCTGCGCGAGCGCCTCGAGCCGCTCGGTTACGACTACGAAGTGATCCTCGCGGAGAACGGCTCGCGCGATCGCACGGTGCAGATCGCCAAAGAGCTCGGCGCGAAATACCCCGAGATTCATTTTCTCTCCATCGGCGAGCCGAATTACGGCAAGGCGCTCCGCGAAGGCATCGTGAAGGCCGCCGGAGAGTTCGTCATTTGCGACGAGATCGATCTCTGCGACGTCGATTTTCATCGCCGCGCGATCGAGCTACTCGACGCCGGGGAGCTCGATCTCGTCATCGGGTCGAAGCTCATCGCCGGCGCCGAAGACGAACGCCCGTGGGCGCGCCACGCGGCGAGCCAGTTTTACACGGGGCTCCTGCGCGTCATGTTCGGCTTTCGCGGCACCGACACCCACGGACTCAAAGCGTTCCGTCGTTCGAAGCTCATCGAGCACGTCGAAGCCTGCGTCGTCGACAAGGACGTCTTCGCGAGCGAGCTCGTCATTCGCGCTTATCGAGCCGGCCTCCGCATCAGCGAAATCCCGGTACGCGTCATGGAGAAGCGCCCGCCGTCGATCAACCTCTTCAAGCGCGTCCCCAACGTGCTGAAGAGCATCGCGAAGCTGACCTGGGCGATTCGCGTCAAAGGTTAGGAGCCTGCCGGGCAAGGCCCGACAGCGCTCCGTCGTGACTATTCGTTCGAGGGGAGCGGAGCTCCCCGAGGGCGCATCGAAGGGATCGACAGCGACGGGATGGAACTTTAACTTCGGCGAAAATGCCAAAGTGTACCTGCCGCACGAAGTCGCTCAGCAAATGCTTCTGCCGCCCGACCTGCGCGCGCATTCGCTCATTTGATTTTTTGGGGGGCACCCTGCGCGTCGCGGAGCGGCGCACACACGCTGCGGAGCGCGATTACCAGCGCTCGATACGCCACTTTCGTTGATTCGCGATGCGACGAAGTCGCGCGTCGGGGTTCACGGCGACGGCAGTTTCGACGCGCTCGAGGAGCGGCAGATCGGTGATGCTGTCCGAGTAGAACGTCGCGCTATCGAGCGAAAAGTCGTGCTCGCGTCCGAGCGCTTCGGTGAGCACGACTTTGCCCGGCCCGTAACTCATCGGCTGCATCACGCGTCCGGTGAAGCGCCCTTCCTCGACCTCGAGGTGCGTCGCGATCACGTGTTCGATCCCCAGCTCGCGCGCGAGCGGCATTGCGGCGTAAGGCGTCGTGCCGGTCACCACGGCGATGAAATCGCCGTTTTCCCGGTGCCTTTCGACTGCTTTTCGGCCTTCCGCCGCCACATGGGTGAGCACGTAGTCGGCGAACCACTCCTCGCACGTGTCGCGGAGCCACGTCTCTTCCTTCCCCTTGAACGAGGCGAGGGCTCGCACGGCGACCTTCTGTGCGTCGATCACGCCGAGGGTGTACTGGAGCATCCACCAGGCGACCCGCGTCACGTCGCGGAACGTCGCGTCGCCCTTTTCGCGCTGGTAACGCACGTAGAGCGTCGCGGTATCGACGCGAACGAGCGTGCGATCCATGTCGAAGAGGGCCGCGCGGCGGTTCACGAAGCTCGGTTTACCTCATCGCTCGACGCCCCGCGAAGCGAAACCGCTGCGCAGGGCGCGCTCTGTCTCTAAAGTACCGCCCGAAACCGATGCGCCCGCTGCCGATCGATCCGCTCCTGCCCGAGCTCGTCCAGAAGCTCGCCGCGGCGCCGTCGGCGGTCCTCGAAGCCGAACCTGGCGCCGGCAAAACGACACGCGTACCGGGCGCACTACTCGCCGCGTTCGGCGCGAAGGGACGCGTCGTGGTCACCGAACCGCGACGGCTGGCGGCGCGCCTCGCGGCGGGCTTCGTCGCCACGGAGCGCGGCGAGTCGCTCGGGCGCACCGTGGGTTACTCGGTGCGGTTCGAACATCGGGCCAGCGACGATACGAAGCTCCTTTACGTCACAGAGGGCGTGCTGCTTCGTCGCTTGCTGGACGATCCGGTTCTCTCCGACGTCGCCGTCGTCGTGCTCGACGAATTTCACGAACGCCACCTGACGACGGACGTGCTCCTCGCGCTGTTGCTCCGATTGCTGCGCGGTCCGCGACCCGATCTTCGCCTGGTGGTGATGAGCGCGACCCTCGACGGCGAAGCGCTCGCCGCGCACCTCGGCGCGGAACGGCTGAAGAGCGAAGGCCGCGTGTTTCCCCTGACGATCGAGCACTCCGAGCGGCCCGATGATCGCCCGCTCGAGCGACAAGTGCGAAGCGCCGTCGTGCGCCTGCTCGAAGCAGAACCAGACGGCGATATTCTGGTATTTTTGCCGGGCGCGCGCGAAATCCGCCTCGCCACTGCGGCGCTCGCGCCGGACGTCGCGGACGGCCGCGCGGTCGTACTGCCGCTCCACGGCGATCTCCCCATCGCCGATCAGGCGCGTGCCGTCGAACGCGGTCGGACGCGCAAGGTCATTCTGTCCACCAACGTGGCCGAATCCTCGGTCACCATCGAAGGCGTGACGGCGGTCGTCGATTCGGGGCTCGCGCGCGTCGCGGGGCACTCGCCGTGGAGCGGCCTGCCGACCTTGTCGACCGCGAAAATCAGCCGAGCTTCTGCGAAGCAGCGCGCCGGCCGCGCCGCGCGCGTTCGGCCCGGCAAAGTAATCCGCCTCTACACCGCCGGCGATTTCACGTCGCGACCCGAGCAAGACAAGCCGGAAATCTTGCGTGAGGACCTGGCCGAGACGTTTCTCGTGCTTCACGGCGTCGGGGCGCGACCGGCGGAGCTTCCGTGGCTCGACGCGCCGCCCCCCGCGTCGCTCGACGCCGGCGAACGGCTGCTCCGCACCCTCGACGCGCTCGACGGCGATGGTGCCCTCACAAAAATAGGTCGGCGCATGCTGTCCCTGCCGCTTCCACCGCGGCTCGCGCGCCTGGTCGTCGAAGGCGAAGCGCGCGGGGTCGCACGAGAAGCGAGCCTCGCCGCGGCGCTCTTGTCCGAGCGTGACATTCGCACCGACGCGCGCGCCGACGTGGGCGGCGGTCGCGGCTCACGCCAGGGCTCGCGCACCCAGGCCAGCGGCCCCTCCGACGTGCTCGAGCTCATGGATCGCTTTCGCGAAGCGGACGAGGTGGATTTCGACCCGAGGCGCCTGGGGTTCGCCGGCATCGACGCCAACGCCGCGAAGGCCGTCGAACGCGCCGCACGACAGATCGCCTCGCACGCCGAAGATCGCGGCGAGCGCCCGAAAGACGTGGCCGGCGTCGATCGGGCCCTCCAGATCGCGCTTTACACAGCATTCTCGGATCGCCTCGCGCGGCGCAAAAATCGAAACGATCGCACCCTCGTGCTCACCACGGGCAAGACGGCGAAGCTCGCCGAGACCAGCGTCGTGGACGGCGAGATGCTCGTCGTCGCGCTCGACGCCGACGACGTGCCCGGTCGCGGAGCGGTCGTGCGCCTCGCAAGCGGCGTGGAACCGTCCTTCGTGTTCGATCTGCGACCTGACTCTGTCGACATGACGGACGAGCTCGGCTTCAACGAGCAGACGGAACAAGTCGAGCGCACGAGCCGAATCGCCGTGGGCTCCGTGGTGCTCGAGGAAGAGCGGAGCCCCGCGCCGGCATCGGCCGCCGCATCCGCTGTGCTTTTCGACGCGCTCCGCACGCGAGCCGCGACGTCGTTCGACACCGAGGGCCGCGTCGCGGCGTTCCAGAATCGCCTGGCATTGCTTCGCAAGCATTTGCCCGAAGAGGCTCTGCCCGACTTCTCCGAGGCGCTCGTTCAGCGAACCCTCGAAGCGCTCTGTGAAGGCATCACCAAAGTATCGGAATTTTCCGAACGCGATTTCCCGGGCGCGCTCCTCGGTTCGCTCGAGCCCAAGGAGCGCGCGCTCCTCGACCGCGAGGCGCCCGAGCGGCTCACCTTGCCCGGCGGTCGCACGGTGAGCATCCACTACGAGTCCGACCGACCGCCGTGGATCGAATCCCGGTTACAAGACTTCTTCGGCATGACCAAAACACCGATGCTCTGCCGCGGCAGGGTCGCTCTCACCGTGCACTTGCTCGCGCCGAACCAGCGCGCGGTGCAGGTCACCTCCGATCTGGGCGGCTTCTGGGAACGCCACTATCCGGCGTTGCGCCGCGAACTGTCGCGTCGCTACCCACGGCACTCGTGGCCGGAAGACGGCAGTACTGCGTCGCCCCCCGTGGGAAAGCAGCGCTAGTCGATTCGAACCCCTGAATCGGTTCGCGTATAGTCGGGGTTCGACGTGCCGTCGCGTCGAACCCTGAATCCGTGCGCCGCCCCACTTCGAGACATCAAGCCCCCCGCCGAGGCCACGACGCTCGCGACCCCTCTCGTCAAGCACCGTCGAAAGGACGTCCGTCGCGAGGCGAACCGCGCGCGGCTCACGCGGCTCGCCACCCGGACCCTCGCCACGCGACGAAAAGCGGCGCGCGCGCACACGACGCGCGTCCGTCGCGAAACGACGGGCCTTCGCCCGCGAAAGTCGTCCCGACGACGAAGCCCAACGTCCCGCTCGTTCACGGCGAACCGCGGGTCGGCGATTGGCTCTTCACGACGCGCGAGGGCGCGGAGCGCGATCTCGCCGACGAGTTTCGCCTTCTCAAGGAGCCCGAAGCACCGCGACTCGTCGTCCCGGCGCTGCTCGTCGCCAAAAAATGTCCGCGCAAGGACGGCCGCATTCCCCTCACCTTTTGCCGGCAAGCGTTCCCGATCGTCGCGCTCGCCGAGGGAGAAACGACGGAGCTCGCCGGTACCCTCGCGAACGCCGCGGCCTCGAAGCTCGGCGGCGCCGAACGCTACGCGCTCCAGGTCTGGGTTCCCGACAGCACCGAAGCGAACCCCCTCGCCGCCGAAGCGCGCGACGTCGAAGGAGCCCTCGAAGCGGCGTTGTCCGCGTCGCTGCCGGGCGCAACGCGCATCCCGAATCGCGCGCTCACCAACGAATCGGTGCCGCTCGTTCAGGTTTGCCTCTGGTCGTCCCGTCGCGCGGCGATCGGCGTGACGGCGTCCACCGACGCGCCGTCACTCGCTCCCGGCGGTCGCGCCCGCTCTCACGTCGGCGGCGATCGTCCCTCGCGCGCCGCGCGCAAAATCGCCGAAGCGCTGGCGTGGCTCGGCATGGCGCCGGAACCCGGCGAGGTGTGCGTCGATCTCGGCGCAGCGCCCGGCGGCTGGACTTGGTTTTTGCTCGAACGCCGCGCCAAAGTCATCGCCGTCGATCCCGCACGCCTGCGCCCCGATCTGCTCGCGCGCCGCGGGCTCACCTACGTGAGCCGGAGCGCCTTCGACTTCGAACCCGACGAACCCGTCGATTGGGTCTTCTGCGACATGGCCTGGCGCCCGCTCGAGGTCGCGGAAATGCTTGGCCGCTGGGCGCGCCGCCGTTCGGCCACTCTGCTGGTCGCAAACTTCAAGCTGCCCATGAAACAAAAAGCGGACATGGTCGCCCGCGTGCACGCCGTCCTCGAAAAAAGCGGTTGGCGCGCCGTCCGCAGCCGCCAGCTCTATCACGACCGCGACGAAATCACCGTCACCGCGCGCCTCGGATAGAGCGCGAAACGCGTCTCTTCGAGTCCGTTGTTTCAATGGATGCTCCCTCCGCGCTTCGACGCGAACGGCCGCGCGTCCTCGCCGAGCTCCGGACGCGCGGGCCCCTCAAACCGCGTGCTCGCCCCGCGAAAGCATCCGACGCGAATGCCCGCGCGGGCTCCGCGCGCGCCGAGGGCCCCGCATCGCGCCGCGGCGGTGCGCGACGAGGGGACTAGCGCCGACGCTACGTTCCGCGCGCCTCGCGAATTTCGTTCGGGGTCATCCCATCCGCGACTTGAGTCGCGCGAGGAGGCCGAGGGCGTCGAGGGGCGTGATGCGTTCGACGTCGAGGGCGCGGAGGGTGTCGAGCACTTCGCGCTCTGGGCCCGTCGGGGCGGCCGCGGCGAAGAGATCGAGCTGCGACGTGTTGCCGCGGGGCTTCTCCGCGGCGAGTGCGGCGGGCCCTGCGTCGCTTCGCGAACTGGATTCCAGGGTTTCGAGGAGCGCGCGAGCGCGGGCGAGGACGGACTCGGGAAGGCCGGCGAGCTTCGCGACCTGGACGCCGTAGCTCCGGCTCGCGGGGCCGCTGACGAGCCGGTGCAAGAAGACGATGTCGTCGCCGACTTCTTCGGCGCTGACGCTGACGTTCGCGACGTGGGCGCTCGAATCGGCGAGGGCGGTGAGCTCGTGGTAGTGCGTCGCGAAGAGGGTCCGGCACCGCGCGGCTTGGTCGAGATATTCGGCGACGGCCCAGGCGATGGCGAGGCCGTCGAACGTGCTCGTCCCTCGGCCGATCTCGTCGAGAATGACGAGCGAGCGCGATGTGGCCTTGGAAAGGATCTCTGCGGTTTCTCGCATCTCGACCATGAACGTGCTCTCGCCGCGCGACAGGTTGTCGCTGGCGCCGACACGCGAGAGCACGCGGTCGACGGTGCCGACCTTCGCGGAACGCGCCGGGACGAAGCTGCCCATTTGCGCGAGGACGACGATGAGCGCGGCCTGTCTCAGAAAGGTGCTCTTGCCGGCCATGTTCGGGCCGGTCACGACGAGCAGGCGCTCGCCGCTCGCGTCGAGGCGAAGATCGTTCGGCACGAAGCGGCCCTTCGCCGCGAGCCGCTCGACGACGGGGTGCCGTCCGTCGACGAGCTCGATGCCGTCCGCGTCGTCGACGATCGGCCGGCGATAGTCGTGTCGATGCGCGACTTCGGCGAGCCCGGCGGCCACGTCCCAGCGTGCGAGCCGCTCGGAGAGCGCGATGATCTTGCCGCCTTCGTCCTTCACACGTGAAACGAGCGACGCGAAGAGGGCGAGCTCGCGCTCCCGGTGACGTTCTTCGGCGTGCGTGATGCGATCGGCGAGGTCATCGAGTTCCGGTAACGTGAACCGTTCGCCGCCAGCGACCGTCTGTTTGCGGCGCCATTCGGCGGGTGCGCGCGCCGCTTGGGTGCGGCTCACTTCGACGTACCAGCCGAACACCCGCGTGAAGCGCACCTTCAACGTCGCGATGCCCGCGCTCTCCTTGAGCCGCGCCTCGAGCTCGATCATCAGCTCCGTGCCGCGGCGTTTGAGCGACGCGGCCTCGTCGAGCGGGGCGTCGTATCCCTCGCGAAAGACCGCGCCTTCTTTTTGCGCGACGGGCGGACGCTCCACGACGGCGCGGTCGAGCTCCGCGGCGAGCGCGTCGAGCTCGATGGGGGGCTCGTCGAGCCCGAGCGTCTCGCGTTCGACCGGATTTTGCAGGGTAGCGAGCGCCGTCGCGGCGCGCTTCGCGGCGAGGAGCCCGTCGCGGAGCACGCCGAGGTCCTTCGGCGTCGATTCACCGAGCGACGCGCGGACGGACAAGCGCTCCAGATCGCCGACGTCCGCGAACGCGGCGCGAAGCTCGGCGCGGAGGCGCGGATTTTCGACGAACAGCGACACCTGGTCGAGCCTGCGGCGGATGCGCGCGACGTCGAGGAGCGGCGCGACGAGCCGCCGTCGCAAGAGGCGCGCTCCGGGCGGGGTCGAGGTTTGGTCGATCACCCGGAGCAACGTCGCGTCGCGGCCTCCGCCGATGGATTCGACGAGCTCGAGATGCCGTTGCGCGACGGCGTCGATCACCAACGTGTCCGAGGGGCGCCACTCCGCGATGCGACGAAACGGCTCGGGGATCGCCGGATTGCACGCGCGCGCGTAACGAACGGCGCGAGCGGCGGCACGCCACGCGGGCCGGGCGAGACGCCGCGCGTCCGGCGCGAGAGAACCGAACAGCGCCGTCGCGCCGTCGTCGTCGAGTAGGTCGTCGGCGCGAACTGCACGATGACCGAGCGCCACGGCGATCGCGCGGAGCGCCTCGTCGAGAGTCGCCGCGGTGGACGCCTCGGTCCCCACCACGACTTCGCGCGGCGCCGATCGTGCCATTTCCCCGAAGACGCTCAGAAGGTCGCGGAACGCTGCGGCCCGAAGCTCACCGGTGGTCACGTCGAAGAGGGCGACGCCGACGCCGCTCGCCTCGAGCTCGACCGCCGCGAGCCAGCTGTTCTCGGTGACGTCGAGGTGTTCGCCGCTGGTCACGGTGCCCGGCGTGAGGACGCGCACGACCTCGCGCGGCACGATGCCTTTCACGGTTTGCGGATCGACGAGCTGCTCGCAGAGCGCGACCTTGTGTCCGAGCTCGAGCAACTTCGCGATGTAGCCGTGCGCCGCGTGGTGCGGCACGCCCGCCATCGGCACTTCGTCGGGCTTGCCCTTGTTGCGGCTGGTGAGCGTGAGATCGAGGAGGCGCGATGCGAGGACCGCGTCGTCGTCGAACATTTCGTAGAAGTCGCCGAGGCGAAAAAAGACGATCGCGTCGGGGTGCGCGCGCTTCGCCGCCGCATGCTGGAGCATCAGGGGCGTGGAGCGCGCGGCCACGACCCGCATCCTCTCAAAAGTACGACGAGAGTGCGAACGTCGAGAGGTCGACGACGACCAGGCCCTTCGACGCGCCGTCCACCACGATGACCGTGCCCTGCGCGGGCGACTGGAGAATCGCCTGCGGACTCGTGCTGGTGTCGCCGGTGGACGAGAGATCGATGAGGAGCGGCGCGAAGCCGCCCAAGACGGTCCAGTCGAACTCCTCGTCGCGCGGGCTCGGGCTCGTGCCGCGATAAATCACGAAGTGCGACGTCAAACCGTCGTAGATGCACTGCGATTGGGGACCGCCCAGGGTCGTCAGATCCGTCTTGGGGTTCGAAATGACGCAAGCAACGTCCCGCGTCGCGCTCGTCGCGCCCGTGTCGGCGAATCCGATGATGGCCGCTGGCTGATTCGTGGCGGTGTCCTGGCAAGCCGGGCTGCCGTCGCACGACACTTCGAGCACACGGCTCCTCAAGTGCGTCTTCAGGGGATTGCAGGCGTCGCGCACGCACGTCCCGTTGGGGCCGGTGATCACGTCGTGCCGGAACCCGGAGCCCGAGCCGGTGACGACCCACTCGTTCGAGGCTCGAATGTCGTACGCGAAGGCCTCCGGGAAGCAACAATTGATGTCCTGGAGCAGCTGGGCCCCCGCGCCGCTGCGCGGCTCGAGCTCGAGCGAGCTCGGGCTCGCCGAGATGATGCGCAGGTCGCGCTGCGAATCTTTGGGGTCTTGCTTCGGACCGAACTCGTCGCGGCAAGCGAGGTAGCTCGCGCGCGCCTGATTGGGATCGGCACCCGCGCACGCGGCGCCCTGCGGCGTTTGCCAATAGGGGTCCGTCTCCGCGAAGAGATCGGAGCTCACCGAGACCAAGTCCGCGTGCTGTTTGCCGAAGAGCGCGGCGTCTGCCGGCGCGACACCGAACTCCGCGACGCCGCGCGCCGCGGCGGTCTGCTCGTCGTCCACGCCGACGCCCTCGCAAAAGACGACGCTGTCCGTCAGAGTCGCCGTTGCCCCGTGGACCGAGAGCACGCCCGCGACGCGCTCGGCCGTGATCGGTCCCTCGAACCGCGCCGAAAAGCTCTCCGACGGCACGTAGGCCCGCGGTTCTTTCAGATCGAGCACGAGGGAACTCGACGTCGCCGTCGTGGGATCGACCGGAAGCGGGTTTTCCGTCGAGCCGCTCTGAAAGAGCGTCGAAGAGACGAACACCTGCGCCGGCTCGGTC
The DNA here is from genome assembly GCA_036271175.1 of Polyangiaceae bacterium. Taxonomy (GTDB): domain Bacteria; phylum Myxococcota_A; class Polyangia; order Polyangiales; family Polyangiaceae; genus DASZVB01. The sequence continues at coordinate 11,373 of DATBBD010000753.1, forward strand.
GGCGAGAAGTTCACCGCGAGCATCTTCGGGTTCTTTCGCCCGTCCTGGGAGCTGTCCGTTACCAGAGTTTGGCCTTCCTTCGTCACGAGCTTCGGCAGCGACGAGAGCGACGGAGAGAAGATGCCGACGTTCGGGTCGTTGATGATGAAGTCCGTCGAACGCGACCGGTTCTCTTCGACCACGCGGCAGCTCGACTCGTTGGTGACCGTCGGCTGGCCCGACGGGTTGGTGCCGTTATCGAGCGTGAAATACTTGAACGCCGGGTCGTCTTCGCAACCCCGAAAATCTTCGGTCGCGCTCTGGTTCGTGTAGATCGGCCTCCGGCATGGGGCGTCGAGATCGTCCACGTCGATGACCGCGATCTGTCCGTTCGTGAGCACGACGAACCCGAACGTGCCGCGGAGCTCGCCGGGCCGCGCGCCGAGCGTGAAGTCCGAGTTCGAGCGGTACTCCGCGCCGGGCGCGGTGATCGGCGTGGACGGCTTCGGGTCGCATTTGACGAAGCCTTCGGTCCCGGTGGTCGGGTCCGGTTCGCCACCGGGAACATACCGAGCGAACGTGACGTCCTGGGCGGGCGTGTCGAACGCGATGCGATCCGGCGCTTCGAACGGAAATAACGCCGAGCGAGGCCGCAGGATCGGCGTCCGATCTGAGGCGCCGGGGCTCACGTCGAACATCATGACGCTCGCCGCCGGTGAGTCTCGCTCGTCGACTGCGTAGAGAAAGCGCTCTCCCGTCGTCGTGATCGGGCTCACTGCGGCGTGACTGGTCAGGACGACGCGGTTCGGATCCACGTACGACTCGGGCAAGAGCGGCGGCGCTTGCGTGAGGTTGCACGGGTCGCTGGTGTCGAAGACGTGGATGACCGGTGCGGCGAGGTCCGTGACGAAGAGACGGTGATCGCCCGGTTCGTCGATCCGAGCGAGCCCGGCCGGTCTCCACGACGAGAAATCTGCGGGCGGATGCACGAACCCCGTCGGGCGCGTCGGTGCGGCGCAGCTCGCGTCGACCGCGCCGGGAGCCGAAAAATCGGCCGGCAGCCGCTGCGGGATCGGCTCCGGGAGCGGATTCACGTCGAGCGGCACGTAGTTTTCGATCGGGCACGGCTCGAACGAGCCGGGCTGTCGATCGAGGATCTCCTGGGCGTCGATCACCGCCATGAGACCCTTGTCCGGGAGCTCGACGAGGAGCTTTCGCCGGCCCGGGGGATCGGTTTCGATCGACAAGTCCGCTGGACAGTCCGCGTGCGCCTGCACGGGATCGGGCGTCGTGATCGACACTTCCTTGGTGTCGTCGCAGCGCTCGCGGACGACGTCGGCGATGCCGTCGCCGTTCAGGTCGATCGCGGGATCGACGAGCACGGTCATTTTCCCGGGTGCGCTCGGCAAGCTGCAAGCGGGCCAGGTCGTGATGTCGCGCAGCGGTTCGGTGGGTCGCCGGGGGCTGACGCACGTCGTCGGCAACGCGAAGATGCCTTCTTTTCCGTTCTCGGCGACTCCGACGAACGAGGCGACCGAGCCCGGCGTCGACGCGATGTCGGTCGGAACCCCGCCGACGTCGAGAAAGTTGTACCCCGGTATCGTCGATTCCTCGTCGACCACGGCGCCGTACGTCAGATCGACGACCGCGACCTGACCGCGAGTGGTCTGCGTCACGAGCGAGTAGAGGTGGCGATCCTCGCCGTCGACGATGTCCAAGTCGGGGCAATACTTCAAGTCACGCGGAGCGCCGTCTTCGCCGACGCAAATGAACGACGCGGTGCCACTGCCCTCGAGCGACTGAAGCGTGACCGTTTGGGTCGTCTGGGTGCACGCGGGAAGGAGGCACGCGGCGAGCGCGATCAAACCGGGGAGCGACGGTCGCGCGCTCACTTGGACGCCCTCGGCTCCTGGGGCTGGCCCAGGTTGAGGACGATCTCGCCGTAGTTCGCGGTGTGAGCGCGGTTCAGATCGACGACCGCGAGGTACGAATCGGTGAAGAGCCCGATGAATCCGAGGCCGCGCGCGGAGTCCACCGCGAAAGCGTGGGGACCGCGACCGGTGTGAATGACGGTGTCGAGCTGCCGCGAGACGGGGTCGTAGACGAAAATTTCCTGGCTATCGAAGCACACCAGAAAAACGCGCGTGACGAGCGAGCCGTCGCGATCCGGAATTTTCGCGACGATGACCCGCGAGGCGCCGACCTCGACGGGAAACGTGCCGTAGAACGACGGGAGATCGTCGGTCAGCGTCGCGCTCGAGTCGGCCGGCGTCTGTCCGAAGATCAACGTCGCCGGAGCGCGATTCGAGACGTAGACGTCGAGAGGAGTCGCCGCGCAATTCAAGAGGCAGGCGTGACGCGCGCCCGGACACGTCGCTTCGCACGCTTGCTGAGTCGCGGAAGTGCCCTGCGCGGCGACGCACGCAGCGAGGCATTGCGTCTGAGCTCGTGCCTCGGGCAGACACGACGCCTCGCACTGTTGGCGGACGCTCGGGTCGGCCACGATGCCACGCGAGTTGAACCCCTGCGAGTTGGTCCGGATCGCGACGGAGCGGCCGCCTTCGAGAAACGGCCTGGGTTGGCTCCCTTCGCTGCTCAGCCCGTCGACGTCGCAGCCGCTCGAGAGCGGACGATCGCTGAAGTAGCGAAGCAAGGTGACCGTGGACACGTCGGCGTAGGTCATCAAGAAACTGGGTTGATAAGAAATGGTGGCATCTTCGCCGACGATGGCCGGCGGCGGCACGTCGGTGATCGCCAGGGCGCCCGTCGACACGACGGGCAACGTGAACTGCAACGACGGCCCGCCCTGGTCGCCGTCGGACCAGTCGTTGACGAAGAGCGCGACCTGTCCGCTCCCTTGATGCGTCGTGAGCACCGCTTCACCCGGCGCGTCGGCGGCGACGCCGAACGGCTCGGGCGGCAAGATCAGATCGGTGCCGTTCGGGCTCTCTTCGATGGGCGTCTCGCCGCGCCGATGATTGTCGTCGCAGGCGCGGCCCGAGCCCTGTCCGCAATCGAATTTGCCGCCGCTCGCGACGTCGCCGACGTCGATCCAGTGCAACGTCGCGTCGCCCCGCACCGGAACGAAGAGGCGGCCGCTCGCGATCGCCGGGCTATTGCTCGTGCTCGCGCCGCCGTCCGCGGTCGCGCCGCCGTCCGGAGCGACGGGCGCGCAATTCGGCGTAGCCGGCCTCGGACGAAAAATCATGTCCGTTGCGAACGCGCCGATCTCCACCGCATCGACCATGAGCGATCCGCCGCCCGTTTGCGGCGCGCCGAGCTGCACGTAGTTGCACCGACCGGGCGTCAGCCGGCGGTCGGCGGGGTCCTCTTCGCCGAGCGCGCCACACGGTTCGGCACCGGCGGACGGGACGCACCAATGACTCGCGGCGTGCGTCGTCGTCGAGACCGCGTCGCACACCGGACTGGCCCCGTCGCTCGCGCAATCCGCGTCGGCGTCGCAATACGTGGGAACCAAGGCCTCGAGGCGATCCATGTCGTACGCCTGGACCGTGCCCGCGTTGTATTGGAGGTCGAAGTCGCTGTTGACGACGTAGAGCCGCGACTCTTCGTGAGCCGGATCCGAGCGGAGGACGATGCCGACGGGGAAGTAGAGGCTGTCGAGTGGCGGGGTCCGCCCGTCATCGGGCGGAAAGCACCCGCTCACGCCGAGCGCGGCGAGCACCGAGAGGGCCCGTACGAACGGCACTCGGGCGCCGGACGATCTGCCAAGGCGTCGGAACTCATCCGACTTTCGGCGCCGCCGAGCGGCGCGCATCGTCCAGGTCGTCATGAAGCGGGCGGAGCCTACTTCGCAATCGGAACGCGCTGGTCGAGAAAAACCGAAAAACGAGACGGAAAAACCAGAAAGTCGATACGCCGACTCGCGAGCCGCGCCCGCGAGGGTACGAACCGTTTTTATCAGCCGAAGTCGAGAATGGTCACTCCGCGGTCCGCGTCTTCCTCGTCTTCAGAGGGAGGGCGGCTGGCGGGGTGATGAATATCGAGCGGGAGTTCAAGACGCGGTTGCTGGCGCTCGTGCTTGCGCCGCTCCTGCTCTTCCCGCTGACGTATCTGCTCGATGATGAATGGGGGTAGCATGAAATCTCCGGGGGCCTGCTCCGCGGGTCTCAGGCTTCGTTCCTTCAGGTAATCTAGTAGTCGCTTTTATGCGGTCAAGCGGGGGCACCGGCAAAGCTTTGGTGGGGGGACCGCGTCAACCTCGGCCGTCATGCGTTAGAACGGTCGATTCAGCTCGATTTTTAGGCTGCCGCTCGGCAATCGGGAACATCTCGGTCCAGCCGTTTTCAGAACCTACCGACCCTGAACGGCAGCCGCGGGCCGGACGGGAGGCGCCGGGCGATGAAGCGGGCCGAGAGCCGCAGGCGTCGGAGCCATTCTAGCGGTGTTGTATTCGGCACGAGGTCACGCCCGGCTTGCGTTCGTCGTTCTCGCGATCGCCGTCGCGGCGTTTTTCCCCGAGCGCCGAGCCGCCGCGGCGTTCGAATTCAAGGACGAAGGGTGGGAAGGCTCGAGTGAGCTCCTCGCCATTGCTCGGGCCCAGCTCGGTAAGCCGCGAGTGCGGCTCGTCGCGGTCATCCCCTGGGACGAGCTCCAGCCCAGCGACGCCCTGCTCGTCATGCACCCCGAGAGCGACCTCGAGTACCGGGACGTCGCGGCGTTTCTCGCCGCGGGGGGGCGGGTCGGCATCGTCGACGACTTCGGCAACGGGAGCACGCTCCTTGCGCGCTTCCGCATCCACCGGGTGCGCGCGCCATTTCACCCCGACCAATCGTTGCGCGACAATCCGAACTTACCGATCGCGATTCCGTCCGATTCCGACAGCGCGTCGCACCCCATCGTGGCGGGCGTCGATCGCGTCGTGACGAATCACCCTTCGGGGCTCGAGACGGAATCGGGGCTCAAGCTGACCACGGTGCTCGAGATCCCCGCGGCACCCGATCCGCCGACCGCGCTCGCGCTCATCGGCGTCATCGGCGACGCGAAGCGGTGCGGGCTCGTCTCCGACGGCAGCGAATCGCTGCCGCCCGCGCTCGGCACCGAGGGACGATGCGGGCGTCTGTTCGCGATGGGCGATCCTTCGGCGCTCATGAACCTGATGCTGCGCTACCCCGGAAACCGGACGTTCGCGTCGCACCTCGTCGACTATCTCGTCGGCGACGACACCTGGGGGCACCGCGGCGGCACTTTGTATCTCGTCGCCAACGAGTTCTCGCAGTCGGGAAGCTTCGGTTCGCATGGCGGCGTCCTCGCGAGCATCGACGAGCGACTAGAAGGGCTCGCGCGCTTGGTCGCCGACACACGACGAGAAGGCCTGCCGTCCGCGGTCGCCCTGGTGCTGGCCGTTGCCGGAGCGACGCTCTCCGTGCTCTGGGCGATCCTCGCTTCGACGCGGCGTTATCGGCGCGCGACGCCCCGTTACGCGCGGGCCGTACCCCGGGTGGCCGAGGGCGGCCTTGCAGGCCGCGCCGCAGTCTTGTCGGCGGAATCGACGCACCGTGCCTTAACCGTCCTCGAGCTGAAATCGGCTCTGGAAGAGACCTTGCGCGAGCGGCTCGAGCTCGGCGAAACCGCCGGCGCGCGTGACATTACGCAAGAGATCGATAGACGGGGAGCTCTTGGTCGGCGAAATTCGGAGGTGCTTCGCGAGCTCTTTGCCGAAATGGCGAAGGCCGAAGCGAGCGTCACGCGCACCGAACGGCTCCGTGTGACGACTGGAACGGTCCGGAGCATGCACGACAGAATGAAGACGATCCTGGCGGAGCTCGATCAGGGGCTCGACCGGCGCCCCGAAGGGCGTCCGTGACGCACGCGCTTCAAATCAACGAGATCGAGGCGGCCCGCGAACGGCTCGGCGAGGTCCGCCGCGAGGTGACCAAGGTGTACATCGGCGACGGCGTCGCGGTGGACCTCATGCTGGTCGCGCTCCTCTCGCGCGGGCACGTGCTCCTCGAGGGCGTTCCCGGCGTCGCGAAGACCACCCTGGTGAAGGCGTTCGGGACCGCGCTCGGCTGCAGCGTGCGTCGCATCCAGTTCACGCCGGATCTCCTGCCCGCGGACATCACCGGGACGTACGTCTTGAACCCGCGCGACGGGACGTTTGCGCTCCGCGCAGGGCCGGTGTTCGCGAACGTCGTGCTCGCCGACGAGGTGAACCGCGCGCCCGCCAAGACGCAGTCGGCATTGCTCGAGGCGATGCAAGAGCGGCAAGTGACGATCGAAGGCGATCGGTACGAGCTGCCGAACCCGTTCCTCGTTCTCGCGACGCAAAACCCGATCGATCTCGAAGGGACGTACGCGCTTCCCGAAGCGCAGATCGACCGGTTTTTGGTGCGGCTCCGGATGGGCTATCCGTCGCACAAAGACGAGGTCGCTATGCTCCGCACGCACAGCGTGATCGCGCCCGAGCCGGCGGGCGTGCTGACGGCGAACGACGTCATTCAATTGCAGTCGATCGCCGCGCGCGTCCACGTCGAGGAAGACTTGCGCGAATACGCCGTGTCGCTCGCCGCGTTCACCCGCTCACACGCCAAGGTCGTGCTCGGCGCCTCGCCGCGCGCGACGCTCAGTCTGGTGCGCGCCGCGAAAGCGCAGGCCGTCATTGCCGGACGGCCCTACGCGACGCCGGACGATCTCCGCGCCGTCGCCGACTCGGTGCTCGCGCATCGACTCATTTTGGTTCCGGAGCTCGAGGGCGACGCGGGCGCCCGCACGACGGTCGTCGACGAGGCGCTCTCGAAGGTCGGGTATCGACGCGCCGTGCGACCCGTGTGAAGCCGCGCACGGCACCATGCTGGACCTCGACGTCGAACATTTCGGAACCGCGCTCGCACCGGGACGCCGCGCGGCGTTCGTCGCCCTGCCGAACACGCGGGCGCTCGTCGCGTCCGAGCCGGCACTCGCTCCCCTCGCCGGCGCGATCTCGGAAATGTCCGACTTCGACGAGCACGAGGCGATGTTCTTCGAGCTCGACGAAAAGAGCGGCGCGCTCTTCACGGTCTTCCTTCACAAGACGATCCGCGGTCAGGGCGCGGGCGGCGTCCGTCACTGGTCGTACGCGACGCTCGGCGACGTCGTCCGCGACGGGCTCCGGCTCTCGCGCGGGATGGGCCGAAAAAACGCCCTCGCCGGCTTGTTCTGGGGCGGCGGCAAAGGCGTCATCGCGAGCCCGAAGGGCGCCCCGATTGCCGATCCGGAATATCGCCGCGCGCTCTATCGCGACTACGGGCGCTTCGTGACGTCGCTCGCCGGCGCGTACGTGACGGCGGAAGACGTCGGCACGATGCCCGACGACATGGCCGAAATTTTTCGAACCACGCGGTTCGTCACCTGCATTCCGCGCGCGGCCGGCGGTTCCGGCAATCCGTCGCGCGCGACCGCCAAAGGCGTCGTCTGCGCGATGGAAGCTGCGCTCGAACAACGCGGAATGGGCACGCTCGCGGGGAAGAGGGTTGGGCTCCAAGGCGTCGGAAACGTCGGCGGTTCGATGATTGGCGAGCTGTTCGATCGAGGCGTCGCTCACGTCGAGGCGGTCGACACGAACGCCGGCAACGTGAGCGCGGTGGCACGAAGGTTCACCGACAAAAGCCTGCAGGTGCGCGTCGTTGCTCCGGCGGACCTCTCGATCTTCGAAACGCCGTGCGACGTGTTCGCGCCGAACGCGCTCGGCGCCGTCTTGAACCCGCGTACGATCCCGCTGCTCGCGTGCAAAGTCGTGTGCGGCGCCGCGAACAATCAGCTCGAAGACGAGCGGCGCGACGACAAGGCCCTCCGCGAGCGCGGCATCACGTACGTGCCGGACTTCGTCGCGAATCGGATGGGCATCGTGAGCTGCGCGAACGAACAATACGGCTCGATCGAGCCCGATCCGGCTATCGAGCGGCACTTCTCGCGCGATTGGGACGGCGGCATTTTCGCGATCACGCGGCGTGTTCTCGCCGACGCCGACCGGCGCGGCGTGACCACGAGCGACGCCGCGGCGGCGCTCGCCGACGCGCTCTCGCTCGTTCCGCACCCGATTTTCCCGCATCGCGCGCGGCACATCGTCGAGTCACTGTCGACGAGCCGCTGGCACTCGCGCGCGGAATCGAGGGACGAATCGCGCTAGCGCGACGGCAGTTTCTTGGTCTTCCAAAGACTCCGACATGACAGCTCAGATGCAGAATCGGACGAAGCCTCAGGCGACACTCGCCACTGAAAACCAGCCCGCGCCGGCCTCGCCGGTTTTTCTCGTGGGTCGTGGCCTCTCACGACGATCGTGATCTGGTCTTTCCAAGACTTCGACGTCCTCCCATGCAACTCTATCCGACCTCGAACGCCGTGTACGTCGCTGCCGTCGGCATCGCGGTGGTCGGCGTCGGGCTCGCGTGCACCGAGCCCGCGGTGCTTGCGTGGGGCGGCGCGATCCTCGTCGGGCTCGCGATCGCTCGCGCCGTCACCCTGCTCGGCGTGGCCCGCGTTCGTCAGGCCGGCTTCGAAATGCTCTGGCGCGACACCGGCCGATCGCGACGCATCGCGCGCGGGCAAGTCCTCGAGCTCGGCGCGGAGGTGCGCAATCGAGACACACGCGCCGCACGCTACGTCGCGCTCCGGGCGATCGCGTCGCCGGATCTCACCGTCGAAATCACGCCGTCGTCGGGCGAAGTGCCGGGCGGCGGACGGCTCGCCGTGACGGTGACAGTGAGCGCGGCGCGCGTCGGACGGCACGGCATTTTCGGGCTCTCGCTCGAGGTGCGCGGGAGCCCCGGGCTCTTCGAGATCCCACTCACGTTCGCCAATCCGTTCGGCATCGAGGTGATGCCGGCGGCGCACGGCGTCGCGCTCCGAACGGCGCAAGGCGGCCGCAGTCGCGCGCGCGCCGAAGCGGGACGGCCCGGGCCATTTTCCGGCGACGGCTACGAGCTGCGCGAATTGCGCGAGCACCGGGCGGGCGACGCGCTGAAGCGCATCGCGTGGAAAGCCTCTGCGCGTCGCGGAAAATTGCTCGTCAAAGATCACGAACGCGAAGAGCGCGACGTGGTCTGGCTCGTCGTCGACGCGTCGGTCGAGCTCTGGGCCGGCGAGCCCGGGCGCGCGCCCCTCGATCACGCGATCGACGAAGCGGCGGCGGTCGCCGAAGCCCACCGACAGCGCGGCGATCACGTCGGGCTCGTGGTCTGCGGCGCGCGGGTGCTCGCCCGCATCGCGCCGTCGCACGGGCCCGCGCACGTGTCGCACCTCATGGAGGCGCTCGCCAACGCGACGTCGACGCTCGACGTCGATCGGAGCGGCCTCGACCCCGGCGACGTCGCGGTGCGCGTCCTCGAACACTTGAAGCCGCTCGACCCCGCGCTCGCCGCCAACGTGAGCGCGGAAGATCGCGACGAGCTCGTGCGGCGCGCGCTGTCCGCGGCGTCGCGGGCGCCGTTCGCGCCGCTCGCCGTTCACGGCGCGGACGTCTCCGATCGGGTGCTCCGCGGCTACCTCTCGTCGTTCGGTATCTCGTCACCGGCGCGACTCGAGCCCGATCGACCGCGCACCGACGAGACGCTCGCCGAGACGCTGGCGAAGCTGCCGCTCGAGCGCCCGCGGCCGAGTCTCGTTTACGTATGGTCGCCCGCGCCGGATCCGGCGAAGCGCAAGGTCGTCGCGGAGGCGCTCGCGCGTCACTCGCGCCGTCGCGTCGAGCTCCGCTGGGTCCGCCCGCACCTCGACGACGCGTTGCCTCGCACGCAAATCGGCGTCGAAGGCGCGGTGTCGTACGCGGTGTCGCTCCGCGCGCAGGCGTCGGAAAAGCTCGGCGAGCGCGCGCTCCGCCGGCTCGGAGTCACGGTCGACCGCGTTCGCACGCTCGTCGTTCAGCGCCCGGCGACCGCCGAGCCCGAACCCGCGCCGGTGGAGCCGCCTCATGAGTCGTGACGGGGGAACGCCGCGCGAGCTGCTCGAGGCGCGCGGGCTCAAGCCGAAGCCGCATTTCGGACAGAATTTTCTCGCCGATCGGAACCTCGCCGCGAAAATCGCCGAGCTCGCGACGACCCCGGCGGGCGGCACGGTCGTCGAGATCGGCGCGGGTCTCGGCGCGCTCACCGGGCCGCTCCTCGAACGCGCGGCTCGCGTCGTCGCCATCGAACGCGATCGCGATCTCGCGCCGGCCCTGCGCGCCGAGCTCGGCGACGCGATCGAACGCGGCGCGCTCCATATCGTCGAGGCCGACGCGAAGCGCGCCGATTATCGGGCCCTCCTCGACGGCGGCCCGCGCCCGCACGCGATCGCCGGCAATTTGCCGTACCAGCTGACGGGCCCCTTGCTCGAGCTCACCGTCGGCCTCGCCGGAGCGATCGATCGCGCCGTATACATGGTGCAACTCGAAGTCGCCGAACGGCTCCGCGCGCCCGCCGACGGCGAGCACTACGGCGCGCTCTCGGTGTTCGTGCAAGCGGCGTTCACCGTCGAGCGCGCGTTCGTCGTGCGCCGCGGCGCGTTCTACCCGCAACCCAACGTCGACTCCGCCGTCGTCGTCTTCACGCCGTGCCCCGATCGGCCGAGCGAAGAGACGCCGGCGTTTCGCGCCGTCGTGCACGCCGCGTTCGCTCAGCGACGAAAGGCGCTGAAAAACGCCTGGCGCGGCGTGCTCGGCCTGGACGCGGACGCCGTCGCGAGCGCCGCTTCCGCGGCGGGCGTCGATCTGGGCAAGCGCGGCGAAACACTCGACGTTGCGACGTTCCTGCGCATGGCGGACGAAGTCCGGAGACGCGCGCCGTGATCGCAAGAACGACGCTCGTCGCCGCGTTATCGCTGTACCTCGCCGCGTGCACGCAAAAGACCGAACACGCGCCGGAGCTCGTGAAAAGCGCGAAGTTCGGCGTGTTCTTCGGCGGACAGATCGAAGAGCGCCGCGAGATCGCGTTCGAGCTCGACGCCGCGAAGCAGACGCAGGGGTTTCGCGTCGAGTTCGGCGAGCCCCTGGCCGCGGACGTCGACGTCGAGTGGCACATCGACGAACCCCAGGCCCCGGTGGCCCACGCGGCGCGCCGTCGACGTCACGCTCTCGTGCCTCCGGCGGCGCCGTCGGCGCGGACGCTCTCGAGTCACGCGACGATCCACGCCGGCGAGACGCGATTCGAGCACCTCGTCGGCTTCGAACCGGGCGACCCGCTCGGCACCTGGCACGTCAAAGTGACCGTCGCCGGCAAGCTCGCGATCGACCGTCCCTTCGACGTCTACGACCGCGCCGAGCGCGAACACGCGACGGACCTCGACGCCGGGATGTGAGATTCGACTACCTCAGAAACCGTAGCGAGCGCGCCGTCGCGACGCCCAGGAAGGGCGATGCAGCCATACGCTGGTGACGCTGGTATTTCGAGGAGGCCGACCGACGCAGCGGCGGGCGCAGTAGGTTTTTGAGAATTCGAGAAAGCTATCTCAGAAACCGTAGCGAGCGCCGCGCTGCTAGGAAGGCCGACGCAGGAATACGCTGGTATTTCGAGGAGGCCGACCGACGCAGCGCGGGGCGCAGTAGGTTTATGAGATAGCTTTCAGTGCGTCGCTTCTTCGGCGGCGTGATCGTTCGGGTCGTCGAGGAACGTCTCGTGGGGGCCGGCGAGGGACTCGTCGTAGGTGTGCAGCGTGGGCGGAGGCGGATCTCCGTAGAGCGTGAGTCGCGCGGCGGCCCAGAGCTCTTTGCGCATCAAGTCGAGGTACTCCGTCGTGCCCGGTTCGCCCGCGTAGCGGTCGAGGGCCTCGTCGGCGTCCTTCAAATCGAGCCGCGCGCGCACCGGATCGACGTCCGCCTTGCGCATCATGTGGTCGGTGAGGAGCGTCGCGCGATCGGCGTACACCTCGGCGAAGCCGGGACCGACGACGACCTTCTCTTCGACGCCGTCCTTCACGAAGGAGACGATGCCGGTCTTCAGCGCCGCAAGGAGCGGGCTGTGCCCCGGGAGCACGCCGAACTCACCGTCCACGCTGGTGGCCGTGAACGACTGCACCGACTCCCGGAGCGCCACGCCGTCTGGAGTGACGATCTCGAGCTTGAGCACTCCGGCGTCCGCCATCGATCAGGATGCTTCCTTGATCTTCGCGGCGGCGACCTTCACCTCGTCGATGCCGCCCTTCAAGTAGAAGGCCTGCTCGGGAAGGTCGTCGAGGCTGCCGGAGAGGATCTCCTTGAACGCCGCGATCGTGTCCTTCAAGGGAACGTATTTTCCGACGAGTCCGGTGAACTGCGCGGCGACGAAGAACGGCTGTGAGAGGAACCGCTGGATCTTGCGGGCTCGCGCCACCATCTGCCGGTCTTCTTCGCTGAGCTCATCCATGCCGAGAATCGAGATGATGTCCTGCAGATCTTTGTAGCGCTGGAGCGTCTGCTGAACGCCGCGGGCGACCTTGTAGTGCTCTTCGCCGATGATCTGCGGGTCGAGCATGGTGCTCGTCGAGTCGAGAGGATCGACCGCCGGGTAGATGCCGAGCTCGGCGATCGCGCGCGACAGCACCGTGGTCGCGTCGAGATGCGCGAACGTCGTGGCCGGCGCGGGGTCGGTAAGATCGTCGGCGGGAACGTAGATGGCTTGCACGCTGGTGATGCTGCCCTTCGTCGTCGACGTGATCCGCTCCTGGAGCGCGCCCATTTCCGTCGCGAGGGTCGGCTGATAGCCGACGGCGCTCGGCATACGACCGAGGAGCGCGCTCACCTCGCTGCCCGCTTGCGTGAAGCGGAAGATGTTGTCGACGAACAAGAGGACGTCCTGTCCTTCTTCGTCGCGGAAGTACTCGGCGCAGGTGAGCGCCGAGAGCGCCACGCGCGCGCGGGCTCCGGGCGGCTCGTTCATCTGCCCGAACACCAGCGCGGTCTTCGAAAGCACGGGCTCGCCGGTCTCGAGCTTGGACTCGGCCATTTCGAGGTAAAGGTCGTTGCCTTCGCGCGTGCGTTCACCCACGCCGGCAAAGCAGCTCACGCCGCCGTGCGCTTTCGCGACGTTGTTGATCAGCTCCTGGATGAGCACGGTCTTGCCCACGCCTGCGCCGCCGAAGAGCCCGATTTTCCCGCCCTTGCGGTACGGAGCGAGCATGTCGATGACCTTGATGCCGGTCTCGAAAATCTCGACCGTGGTGCTCTGATCCACGAAGCCCGGCGCGGCGCGATGGATGGGCAACTTGGTCTTCGACTTGATGGGGCCCCGCTCGTCGACCGGCTTGCCGATGACGTTCATGATCCGGCCGAGCGTCTCGGGACCGACGGGCATCATGATGGGGCTACCGGTGTCCTGCACGGGTGCACCGCGGACCAGACCCTCCGTGGAGTCCATCGCGATGGCCCGCACGACCGATTCACCGAGGTGCTGCGCGACCTCGAGCACGAGATTGTCCGTCTCGGCCGAGATGTTCGCGTTCGAGACCGTGAGCGCGTTCAAAATCCTCGGCAGCTTCCCGGGAGGGAACTGCACGTCGACGACAGGTCCGATGACCTGCGTGATCTTGCCGGTCGTAACGGTGGTTTTTCCGGGAACCGTGCTGCTATCCGTCATCGCCCTTTTTTTCCTCGATCCGAGAGGTCGTCCGGCCGTGGAAATTTCGACCCGAACTAGTCGACGCGGCGTGTATCACGAGCCAGCGAGGCTGCCAACGGGTCACGCTACACTTGCGCAGCAGCCGGCGCGCCGGACGCACCTCTATTCGCCGAAGAGACGGAGCTGGCCGCGCTTCGGTGACGACACGGACGTTTCCTCGTCGCGCGAGGAGCCAGCTTGCGACGACACGGACGTTTCGGCGCCGCGACTCGCGCCCCCCTCCATTCGCTCGTGCCGGCCGAGGCCGAGCCTTTGCCGCGTGGTCTCGAAGAGACGTTGAATCGCCTCCGCGTAGTGGCCTTCGCCGCGCATGCGCGAACCGAAACGAGGGTCGTTGAGCTCACCGCCGCGGACCTCGCGAGTTCGCGCGAGCACCTTCTCGGCGGTGAGCGGGAACCCGTCACGGAGTCGGCTCTCGAACACGTGCCGCACGTTTCCGGGCAGCCGGAGCATCACCATCGACGCGGACCGAGCGCCGGCGTTCGCTGCCGCTTCGAGGATATTCGGGATATCGCGATCGGTGAGACCGGGGATGACCGGCGCGACGTTCACCGAAACGTCGATTCCGGCCTTCGCCAGGCGTTCGACGGTGAGCATGCGGCGAGCCGGCGTCGCCACGCCGGGTTCGACGAGGCGCGCGGCGTCCGCATCCCAAAACGGCACGCTGAGCGTGACCCCGAGCGAAGCGACGCTGGCGATGGATTGAAGGACGTCGAGGTCTCGTTCGACGAGCGGCGCCTTGGTAATGACGTGCACTGGATTTTTCGCCTCGGCGAGCACCTCGAGGCAGCCGCGCGTGAGCCGATAGCTCGCTTCGAGCGGCTGGTAACAATCGGTGTTCCCGCTGAAAAAAATCGTCTCTCGCCGCCAGCTCCGCCGGCCGAGCGCTGCGCGGAGAAGCTCCGGGGCTCGCCGCTTCACCACGATCTTCCGCTCGAAATCGGTACCGCTGCCGAAGCCGAGATACTCGTGGGTCGGCCGCGCGTAGCAATACCAGCAGCCGTGATAGCAGCCGCGGTACGGGTTCACGCTGTAGGTGAACCCGAGATCCGGACTGTCGTTCTTTGAAAGAATGTTTCGTGTGTCGTCTTCATAGACCTCGAGCGGCATCGCCGGCGGCTCGCCGAGGTACTCGACCCATTGCGACTCCCAGGGCGAGCGCGGGTTCCGTCTCGGCAAGGCGCGCACCATGATGAATCGACGATACTGCTCGCGGGTTCAGTATTCAAGGTCGCGTCGAAAATAGCGAGACTCCGACGATTCTCGGGCTTCTCGCGGCCCGGAATTCTGCCAAGCCTTCAACGTCGGGCGCTTCTCCGAACTGCGAGTCCACTCTCGCGGAGACGGTGAAGCCTAGTTCCGACAGATGCTGCTGAAGAAACCGACGTGATCGCCGACGAGACCATTGAACGTGTTCGCCGTGATGCTCGCATCGTCACCTTCGTCGGTGAGCGAGTGAAGCTCACGAAGCGAGGACGTTCACACCTCGGCTTGTGCCCGTTTCACAAGGAAAAGACCCCGAGCTTCCACGTGAACGAAGAGCGCGGCTTCTATCACTGCTTCGGGTGCAACGCTTCGGGCGACACGATCAAGTTTTTGCGCGAGGTCGACGGCCTCTCCTTCGTGGACGCGATCCGCTACATCGCGGAACGACAAGCCATCGACATCGTCGAGACCGGTTCGGACGCGGAGCGGCGCGAGCACGCTGAAGCGCGGCGCCGTCGTGAAGAGCTGTTCGCCGCGGGCGAGATCGCGGCTCGGTACTTCGAGCGCATGCTCGAGTCGCACCCGTTCGCGCACTACGCGGTCGCCGAGTTGAAGAAGCGCGGACTCGACCCTGCGCTCACCGAAGGACCGATGGCCGAAGCGCTCCGCGCGTTCCGGATCGGTTACGCGCCGTACGGTTGGGACGGGCTCATGCGTCACCTGCGCGATTCGGGTTCGCCGGTGCGCCCCGCCGAGGCGGTCGGGTTGGTCGTGCCGCGCAAGCGCGGGCCGGGACACTACGACCGATTCCGGCATCGGTTGATGTTCGCGATCATGGATCTCGACGGCAAGATCATCGGATTCAGCGGGCGCGCGCTCGGCGAACCAACCGCGGAAGAGCTCACGGCACAGGGCCTCGAAACGCCCACCGCGTCCGACGAACCGCCCGCGAAGTACCTGAACTCGCCGGAATCGCCCGTCTACAAGAAGCGCGAGGCCGTGTTCGGTTTGTTTCAAGCGCGGCAAAAGATCCGGAGCGAAGACCGCGCGATCGTCGTGGAGGGAAACTTCGACGTCGTTAGCCTCCACGCGCGCGGCATCACCAATACCGTCGCGCCGCTCGGAACGGCGTTCACCGGCGAGCAAGCGAAGCAGCTTCGCCGCTACTCGCAGCACGTCGCGCTGCTCTTCGACGGCGACAACGCGGGTCGGCGCGCGGCGCGCGCGGCTCAGGAGCCGTGCCGCGAAGCGGGTCTCGTCGCGAACGTCGCGACCTTGCCGGAAGGGCGCGACCCCGACGACCTCGCCCGAGCCGGCGGAGCCGAATCGGTGCTCCGTTTCGTGAAATCGGCGAAGAGCATGCTCGAGTACTTGATCGACAGTGCGCTCTCGTCCGGCTTCGCACAGGCCGATCAACGGTCGCGAGCAGCGCGCGTCCGCGCGGTCGCCGATCTCATCAAAGCGGAAACCGATCCGAGCGAGAGGGCGTTGGTGCAACGTTACGCCGACACCATCGCGGCTCGCGTGGGTGAGCAGCTCGACGTCGGCGACGCCCGAACGTTCGAAGCGTTGGCATCGGTCGTGCATCGAGCCGCAAACGGCGGCTCAGGCACGATCCGCGCCCCACTGGCACCGACGCCGGAGCGCGCGCGCTCGCGGGCGCGACGACCCGAAGTCGGGCTCGACGTATTCGGTGCCATCCTCGATTTCCCCGAGCTTCTCGAATCGCCCGACGTCCTCGACGGGATTGCCCTGCTCGAAGGCGAGGTAGTTGCCGGCATTGTCGCATTGCGTCAAGATGCGACGTTGGTAGAAAACCCCGAACAACTGCTTGCTAAGCTGCCACCGTCGATCCATCCATTCGCGGCTGCACGGCTGGCCGCGCCTCGGCATCAGTCGGTGGACGACGCGAAAGCAGAGCTCTTGGGAAACGTCGAGAAGTTGAAGAGGTTGGAGCTTTCGCGCCACAAGTCCGAAGTGATTGAAGAGCTCGCGCGCGTGCAAGCGTCAGGTGATTTCGATCGCGAGATGGCGTTGCTCGGCGAGCAAGCACGCCGCGCCCGCGAGCGGCACGGGCTGTGAGCCCAAATAAATTGAGAGAGAGGTATGCGGTGGGAGTCAAGAAGTCGGACCGCCCGGTGAAACGCAGCATGAGTTCTCCTAAGAAGAGTCCCGCGCCGCCTCTGGTGAAGCCCAAGCAGGGCCCCCTGCCCGCCGCTGCAAAGGCAAAGACGAACGGCAAGCCCGCAGCTCCTCCGCTCGCCGCGGCTCCGAAGGCGCACGACAAGGCCAACGGCAAGTCGAACGGCGCCGTGAAGCCGGCGCGCAAGCCCGAGCCGTCGAAGATCGGCGGCAAAGGCCAGAAGGGCGCGCCGCCGCCCGAGTCCGACGACGACGATCCGCCGTCGAGCGAAGACGCTGGGGACGGCCCGCCGAAGAAGAAGGCCAAGGGCAAAGAGGTCGACGACCTCATCACGCTCGGCAAGAGCAAGGGCTTTCTCACTTACGCAGAAGTGAACGAGGCGCTCCCCGGCGACGACGTCGATCCCGATCAGATGGACGACGTCTTGAACGTGCTCGACAACGAGGACATCGAGATCGTCGACGACGCGTCGAACCTGAAGATCGCGCCGGCGAAGCGCATGGCCGACGATGACGCCCCCGCCGCGCGCAGCAAGAGCAACGGCGAGAGCGAAGCGCCCGCGTCGAACGCGCAACCGAAGGGCTCGGAGAACGACGAAGGCTATTACGGGCGTAGCAACGACCCGGTTCGCATGTACCTGCGGAAGATGGGCAGCGTCGCGCTGCTCACCCGCGAGGGCGAAGTCGAGATCGCGAAGCGCATCGAAGAAGGCGAAAACGAGATTCTCGCCTCCATCTTGAACAGCCCGATCGCCGTTCGAGAAATCATCGACATCGGCGAGCGCCTCCGCAACCACAAGATCCGCGTCAAGGACATCGTTCGCGACGCCGAGGACGAAGAGCACGAGTTCGACGAGGAAGAGGCCGATCGCCGGATCATCCGCCTCATCGATCGCGTGAAGCGGCTCGACAAGAAGAACATCGACCTCCACGAAGAGCGACGGACCGCAGTCGAAGCGCGCCGGAAGCTCATCGACAAGGAAGTCGCCGAGACGAAGGTCGAGCTCGTGAAGACGCTCCAGGAGATGCGCCTCAACAAGAAGACGATCGACAAGATCGTCCAGAAGCTGAAGAACATCATCCAGAAGGTTCAGCGCGCCGAATCGAAGGCCGTCGACCTCGAGAAGGCGGTCGGCGCGACGAAGTCGCAGCTTCGCAAGATGGTGCGCGAGGCGAAGGACAACGAGGAAGTCGCTGCCGAGCTCTCGCGACGCCTCGGCCTCGACGCGACGTCGATCACGATCGACAACATCGACGACACCCTCCGCGACGCGCAGCGCGGCGTGAAGAAGGTCGAAGAAGAGCTGAAGATCGACCTCGACGAGACCAACCGCACCTACGACGCGATCCAGCACGGAGAGCGGAAAGCCGAGCGCGCGAAAGCGGAGCTCGTCGAAGCGAACCTCCGGCTCGTCGTCTCCATCGCGAAGAAGTACACGAACCGCGGTCTCCAGTTCCTAGACCTCATTCAGGAGGGGAACATCGGCCTCATGAAGGCCGTCGACAAGTTCGAGTACAAGCGCGGTTACAAGTTCAGCACCTACGCCACGTGGTGGATCCGCCAGGCCATCACGCGCGCCATCGCCGATCAGGCCCGCACCATCCGCATCCCGGTGCACATGATCGAGACGATCAACAAGCTCATCCGTACGTCGCGCTACCTCGTCCAAGAGTACGGGCGCGAACCGACGCCGGAAGAGATCGCCGAGAAGATGGAGCTGCCGCTCGACAAGGTCCGCAAGGTCCTGAAGATCGCGAAGGAGCCCATCAGCCTCGAAACGCCGATCGGCGAAGAAGAAGACAGCCACTTGGGCGACTTCATCGAGGACAAGAGCGTCATCAGCCCCGCCGACGCGGTCATCAACATGAACCTCTCCGAGCAGACGCGGAAGGTCCTGAAGACGCTGACCCCGCGCGAAGAGAAGGTGCTCCGCATGCGCTTCGGCATCGGCGAAAAGAGCGACCACACCCTCGAAGAGGTGGGTCAGGACTTCGAAGTGACGCGCGAACGCATCCGTCAAATCGAAGCCAAAGCGCTCCGCAAGCTCCGCCATCCGAGCCGCTCCAAGCAGCTGAAGAGCTTCATCGAGAGTTGAACAGGGGGCGTTTGCTGCCCACCCGCGCCGCGCTGACGCGCGTCGACCCCTCCCTGATGCGTCCTCGCGCGGCGTCACGAGGCGAGTCGCCGTACGGCACTCGTCCGCGCTGCGGGCGCATGGGAGGGGTACAGACCGATTGCCGTCTTTGCGGTTCGTCTCCTTCTCTGCGTCGCTGCGGTAGAAATCTGGACCGCGCCCCCACGTCGAACAGACGTCGCGCGCAGTGGATGGCGCCCCCTAATTCTCCTCTGCTCTCTTGGTACCTTGGCGGTTCATGTCTTCCCGGCGCTCGATCCCTCTACGCCCTCTGCGGTAAAGGTCTGTCGCGGGCCAGACGACGAATGGAGAGTCGCGCGAAGAGACGTAGACTGAGGCGTTGCGTCGGGAACTCCATCGTCGTCGTGCGTCGTACCGAGACGCTTCAGCGCCGATGACCGCCCGCCGGCGCCGCGCTGACGCTCGCTGACCATCCGCGGATACGTCGTCCGCGCGCCAAGCCGCTGCAAGCGCATCGGACGGGTATGCCGCCGCGACCGAATTGCGATGAAACGCTCGTGACTTCGGCACGCTGACCTCTACGGACCACCGTTAAGGCGTGCCGTCGTCGCGCGGGGGATGCCTCCAAGCGGGGAGTAGTCACACCAATGCCGACTGAGAGGGCGCACAGGTTGGAAATGCCGCCGTTTCACGCACTTCAGATCGCGATACCTGCCCTTCCGGCGGCCTGGAGCATTCCGTTCTTGCGCCGGCTCGCCCTCACGACTGCCCTGCCGTCCAGGACGAGCGGTCTCTCGACGCTCGCGGCTGCGGATCGGCGGCGCGTGCGACGACCTGGCTGGCGATTGATACCTGACACAGTGAAACTGTGATACGCGATTTATATCTAAATATCTGTTTTCACTCAGTTCATGGCGCGCTATAGCGCGATATTTCGTAGCAAATCCGCTTCGGGATTCACACTAGGTCCATTATTCTGGCTGAATTCCCTCGTATCTCTCGAAGGGAAAGAGCCGCAAAAATGCGCTGCGCCGCCGCAGCCGCCTTGACGAACTACCGCGCCGCACCCACAGTGGCAAATGTGTCGCCCTCCCCGGACACATCCCTCCGACATCGCGATGGCCTAGCGGCCGGACATCAGAGGAGGGCCCGGGGAGGGCTACGCGCCACCAGATTCATGGCCGCCGCACCCTTCGCAGTCAAGCGTATCGAAACGCGTCGACGTGCCCAACGGGACACCCTTTGGCCGGACGCAACCGACGTGGTCTTTCAAACCGTCGGCGGCGGCTGGTGCCGGATGCCCCGGACCATTCCGATGATCGCCTCACTGATCGATCGGCTGATACCTCGCGAGAATGCTGGACGCCTGTACTTGGCGCTGTGGGCCTACGAGTACGGTGACGGGTTCGTTGAGGTACCAGACCCAGCGCAAGTAGCGCTCGAAGCCGGGTACATGACGAATCGCGCAGAGCGAACGTTCACCGAGCGCATCGCGACGTTGCGAAGTTTGGGATTCATTCGAACGGCTGCCGTTGGCATGCGGGACAACCGCTTCGTGCTGCTGCTGGATCCACACGCTGTCCTCGCCGGGCTTCGAAAGCAACGACCGGAGGCCGTACCTGATCGTTGGTGGTCCGCCTTTGTTTCGCGATGCGCGACGGTAGGGATCCAACTGCCG
>DATBBD010000754.1:0-2321 GCA_036271175.1 Polyangiaceae bacterium
TGTTCGGGCGTTTTCGGTACCAGAAATACGGGCTCTTCGATTTCGGACACATCCGCTGGTTCACGTACCAATACCTGAAGCAGGTTCTCGACGAGTCGGGGTTCGTGCTCGAAGAAGAACGGCACATGTGCACCCGAAGCAGCTCGATCGCGTCGTCGGACGATGGCCGAGTCTGCTCGCCCTCTACTTCCTCGTGTCGGCTAGGAAGACCGCATCTTCTGCAGGCGACGCTCGTGGAGAGCCCTAGAGACACCGGGCGGTAGCTGGCTCACGAGCCACCACAGCGGGAGCTTCCACGACACCAACGGATCGTGACGGAGTGCGGTCTTGATGGCGTCGCGTCCCTCGGCGGCGTTGCCCTGCGAGATGAGCGACACCGCGCGCTGGTAGTACGAAAACGCCTTCGCTGCCTGGCAGTCGGCGGCGAACTCTGGGTGCTCGACCTCGATGAGCGCGAGGCTCACGTGGATCTCTTCCCACTGAAGAATGGCGTGCTGAATCGTCGCGTTCTTGCCGTGACGCCGGTAGCGCCCGAGCACGCCGGGCACGTAGCCGAATTTTCCGCCGTTCGCGAGCACGTCGGCCGCGAACTTGTAGTCGGAAAATACCCGAATGCGCTCGTCGAAACCGGGGTTCGGGATCGCCGAGCGGCGCGCCATGAGCGACGACGTCGCGGGAAAATAGCCGCCGCGAATGAATTCGCCGGTGCCGGTGCCGAAGCGCTGTTCGGCCATCGAGCTGTGGAGGCGGAACGTCTTGCCGGTCGCGGAATCGAAGTGTTCGACGTCGTGCGAGCAGAGGACGCGCGCGGGGTCGGCGTCGAGCCAGTCGACCTGTGCGCGGATCTTCCCCGGCAACATCAAGTCATCGCCGGCGAGGAACGCGACGTACACGCCGTCGCATCGTTCGAGGGCGCGGTTTTCGTTGCCGCAGATCCCCAAGTTCGGTCCGCCGGTGATCGCGACGACCTGGTCCGGGAAGCGCTCCGCGTAGCTCCGTACGATAGCGTCCGTGCCGTCCGTCGACGCGTCGTCCGAGACGACGATCTGGAGATCGGGGTAACCCTGCGACAGCGAGCTTTCGATCGCGGGCCCGATGAAGTCTTTCTGGTTGTAGGTGACGATGTGGACCGAGACTCGGGGGAGCGTCATGAGGAACACCGATTGCTACCGCGCGAAAGCGGGCGGGTCACGCGGATTGAGAAGACGAACCGAGGCGAGCGCGAGCGTCCGCCACGATGCGTTCGAGGCTTGCCGACAGTGGGATCAGGGCGCGACTCCCGACGGTACGATCGAGTCGTTCGCGGCTGGCGTAGAAGACGGGGACGTCCGCGGCTCGCAAGCGCGACGGGTCCGTTCGCAGCTCGACCGAGATTCCGAACGCCGCGATCAGTCCGTCGAGCGCGTCCTTGAGCCGCACGGCGCGGCCGGAGGCGACGTTGAAGACTCGCCCGACGGCGCTGGGCTCGGCCGCGAGCGCGAGGAAGTCCTGAACCGCGTCATCGACATCGATGAAGTCGCGGAACGTCTCGAGATTGCCGACCTCGATGAGCGTCGGTCTTCGCCGCGCCTCAATCTCGGCGAGCTGCCGCGCGAAGCTGGCCAGCGCGAAATTCTCCGGCATGCCCGGTCCAATGACGTTCGAGGGCCGCGCGACGACGACACGCCGACCGCGCTGAGCCGCAAGGAGCGCGAGCTCCGTCTGCGCGCGCTTCGCGGTTCCATAAGCGGTGAGCGGCGAGAGCGGATGGTCCTCGGTGACCGGCAAATCCGCGGATTCGATGGCGCCGTACTCGGCGGCGCTTCCGACGAAGAGCATTGCCGGCTCTATCCCGACCCTCTCGACGGCATCGAGCACGGCGGCGGCGCTCACCGTGTTAATTTGCAAAAAGGCGGGTTGGTCTCGCGCGGAGGACGCGCCGTGCAGATGAAACACCACGTCGGGTCGCGCCTTCTCGAGCACCGCGGCGACGGCACCGACGTCCGTGAGATCGACCCGCAAGACCCCGTCGGCCTCGATGCGTTGGCTCAACCGCACCACCGTCGCGCCTCGCGTTTCGAGTGCACGAACCAGGTGCCGCCCGCAGAACCCCGATGAACCCGTGACGAGCGCGATCATTTCTTGGGCGGCAACGACGGTAAGAACTCGGCGCGCCGTTCGTCGAAAATTTCCAAGGCTTGCTGGTAGTCATCGACGCGCCCGATGTCGAGCCAGAAGCAGTCGCTCCGATACCCGCGAACCAGGTGCCCGTTTCGCGAGAGCCGCGTCATGAGATCCGGCATGTCGAGGTACTCGTTCTCGACGATGTACTGTTTGACCAC
>DATBBD010000755.1:0-3273 GCA_036271175.1 Polyangiaceae bacterium
GAGCGTACTTGAGTACGTGAGCACCGGAAGCGCAGCGAAACCAAGCAGATGGCCGAGATCTCCGGGCGTGCTCACAGAAAGATGTGACGCATCATCGGAGCTTCAGAGTGGGCGTCGTTCGGGCGGCGACCACTGATAGAGCCAGGTCTCGGTCAAGGTGCGGCCGTCTTTGCGAAGCACGAGGCGCACGTCGATCGGATCGGGCTTCATATCGTCGGGGACCAGATCGAACTCGACGCGGTACCCCTTGAGCTCGGCGATCGGATGCGCGCTGACGAGCTCGACTTTGCCGCGGCTCGGCGTCGCGACCGGCACCACCTGCGCGCCCGGGCCGAGCTCGGACAGGGACTTGCCCGCGAAATCTACGACGAACCGCCAGGAGAAATAACGCCGCTTCTCGCCGACGTTGCCGCCGGGCCCGGACCGCGTGGCGACGACCGTGGCGAGCGGCGAAGCCGCCGGCATCTTCGCGCCCCAGTGGAGCCGATACGCGAATAGTAGCTCTTCGCCGGGCGACGGCTTTTTTTCCGGGTTCCAGAAGGCGACGATGTTGTCGCTGGTCTCGTCCATCGTCGGGAGCTCGACGAGGTCGACCGATCCTTTACCCCATCCCGATTTCGGCTCCACCCAGAGGTTCGGCCGTCGTTCGTAGAAGAAGGCGTCGTCCTGGTAATGATCGAACGATCGATCGCGCTGGAGCAGGCCGAAGCCGCGCGGGTTGTCGTCCTGGAAGGCATTGAAGCGGAGGGTCTGCGGGTTCACCAAAGGCCGCCAGATCCATTCGTTCGCGCCGGTCCAGAGCGAGAGCCCGTCCGAGTCGTGCACCTCGGGCCGCCAATCGTTGACGATCCGGTGATCGTTTTCCCCGTATTGGAACATGCTCGTCAAGGGCGCCACGCCCAGCCGTTCGATCGGCTTTCGCGGATAGAGCGCCGCGTCGACGTCCATCACGAGCACCGCACCGGCGTGCACCTCGAAGCGATACGCGCCCGCGACGCTCGGCGAGTCGAGCAAGGCGTAGACCACCACGCTGTCGGCGCCGGGCGCGGGTCTCTCGAACCAGAACGACGTGAAGACCGGAAATTCCTCCGGCTTCGGCATCCCCGAATCGACGGCGAGGCCGCGCGCGGAAATGCCGAACTGCATCTCGCTGCCGACGGCGCGAAAATAGCTCGCGCCGAGGAATGCGACCACGTCGCGGGTCAGATCTCGCGACCTGAACAGCCGAAAACCAGCAAACCCCAGGTCCTTCGCCATCGCCGGGTCGAGCCCGCTGCCGCTGTAGTCGAAGAGCGACGGGTCGAACGGGATCTCACGCGCGCGGCCGTCGACGAGCTCGAACATCGCGACGGGCGCCGTATAAGACAGGCCAGGGTGAAAGAAGTTCACCACGAAGTTCCGGTGGTCGGCCGCCCAGAGCGCGCGTTCTTTCCGGTAACGGATCGACTGATATTGCCGCCAATCGAGCGCTTTGACGGCGTCGGGCACACGCGACGGGGCCGGGCGGTACGCCGCGCCGGCGAGCGCGCGGGCCTGGCCCTTCAACGCCGCGTAGTCGAATGGACGACCCTGATTCGCCGCTCGCGGCGCCGCTTCGGCGTCTCGCATCCACGCATTTCCTTGAGTGACGCCGAATGCGGCGAGCGCTCCGGCGCTTTTCAAGAAGTGGCGACGCTGCATCTTTCGGTCTGGGGGTCACCCCAACGCGCCGGACGAGCTTAGCCTCAGGCAGATCCTACCGCCAAGCGAGACCGTCGAAGCGTGTAAACTCGGTCCGAGTGCGACCGAGCGAACCGCTTTCTCACGACGATCCGAACCACCTGGCCACCGCGAGTGACATTTCGCCACTCTCCGTCTACCTGCCGCCCTCGCTGCGCTACCTCGAACTGATGCGCACCGTCCCCGGCGAGCCGATGGAGCACGCGCCGTTCGAGTACGATCTGGTGGAGGCGTTGCGCCCGCGGATCGTCGTGGACGTCGGCGCCGGCGCCGCTACGTCGTTTTCAATCCTGTGCCAATCGATCCGAGACCACGACGTGTCCGCGACGGCGTACGCGATCGACACCTGGGATGACGACGCCGGTAAGGGGGAAGACGACCCGGGCCGATGGAGCGCCGTCAACCATTTCCTCCACACTTACTTTCGCGGCATCGCGTACATCTTGAAGATGCCGCTCGCCGAGGCGACGGCACACTTTCGCCTCGGCTCCGTCGGTTTGCTTCGGATCGATGCCGTCCGTGCCGGGGTTCCACTCGCCGGTTTGCTCGCGACGTGGATGCCGTTTCTGGCACCGGAAGGCGTGCTCCTCTGTCCCGGCGTCGGTGACGCCTCGCGTCCCGATCTCGGCGACGACTTCGCGCGCGCCACGAGCGGCTTCACGACGTGCACGTTCGCGCTCGGGCGCGGCCTCGGCGTGGCGCGAGCGGCCTCTGCCGCCGAACACCCCGAGCTCCTCCGGCTCCTCGCTCACGAACCGAGCGAGCTCGCGCGCTTTTACGCGCACGCTTCCGAGCATCACGCGCTCCGGCGCGAGGTACTTGCGCAGAAGTTCGATCTGTCGCGCAAGAAGCCGGCGAAATGACCTCGCTGGCGCCGCGCTTGTCGTTCGTGGTCGTCGTGTACGCGATTCCGCGACAAGCCGAGAACACCCTCTTCAGTCTGTCGCCCGCGTATCAGCGCCACGCCCGAGCGGACGACTACGAGGTCATCGTGGTCGAGAACCGCTCGCCGACGCTCCTCGGCGAAGATCGCGTGAAGGCAGCGGGGGCCAATTTTCGTTACGTTCTTCGCGACGAGCCCGGCGTCTCTCCGGTCGCGGCGCTGAACGAAGGCGTCGCGCTCGCTCGTGCGCCTCATGTCGCACTCATGATCGACGGCGCGCGCCTCCTGACGCCGCGGGTCGTGGAACATGCCCTCCTCGCGCTGAGACTTGCCGATCGCATCGTCGTGGCCGTCCCCGGCTACCATCTCGGAAAAGAGCCGCAGCACGTCGCGGCGCGCAGCGGTTACGACGAGACGGCCGAACTCGAGCTCCTCGAGCGCTCGGCGTGGCGCACCAACGGATACGACTTGTTCGGCGTGGCGTGCTTCGACGAGACCAACGAAAACGGCTTTTTGAATCCCCTGATCGAAAGCACGTGCCTCGTCTGTTCGAAGGCCGCGTACGCCGAGATCGGCGGCGCGGATCCGAGGTTTTCGTCGCGAGGCGGCGGAATCGTCAACCTGGACCTGTTCGATCGCCTGTGTCGCGCTCCGGACACGACGTACGCGGT
>DATBBD010000756.1:0-2054 GCA_036271175.1 Polyangiaceae bacterium
CGCGGAAGGTGTTCCGGCTCGCAGCGTCGAAGAGCGCGTAGTCTTGCCAACCGCCGTAGCCGACGAGCACGTCGCCGGGCGCGTATCCCTCGGCGTTCGATTCGACGACGCGCGCGACGGTGCCGCCGATCATGACCTCGCCGATTTCGACGGGCTTCGCGTAACTCGGACGGTCGCTCATGCGCCCGCGCATGTACGGGTCGACGGACAGGAACAGATTTTTGACGAGCATCTGTCCCGGCTCGGGCTTCGGAATGGGGACAGTGGTGTCGACGCGAAAATTGTCTTCCGTGGGCTCTCGAACCGGGCGTGACGCGAGGACGATGCGACGATTCATGACGGCGAGGGTGTCAAAACCCCAAGAAGGTTCCAAGGACTTCCCTCGTTGGGGTATGGATCTCGCGCATGGGCGCCTCGGATTTGTTTTCGGTCAAAGGGAAAGTCGCGGTCGTCACGGGCGGTTCGCGCGGCATCGGATTGATGATCGCGCGCGGTTTCGTCGAGGCCGGTGTGCGCGTCTACATTTCGGCGCGCAAGGCGAACGCGGTCGATGAGGCGGTGCGCGATCTTTCCAAGTCCGGCGAATGCATCGGCGTGCCTGCCGATCTGGGGACGCTCGAGGGCGTCGAGCACCTGGCGAGCACCGTCGCCGCCCGCGAATCGTCGCTCCACGTGCTGGTGAACAATGCCGGCGCGACGTGGGGTGCGCCACTCGAAGAGTTTCCCGACTCCGGTTTCGACAAGGTGATGGCGATCAACCTGAAGGGCGTCTTCCATCTCACCGTGAAGCTCTTGCCGTTGCTCCGCAAAGCAGCGACGGCCGACGATCCGGCGCGCGTCATCAACATCGGCTCCATCGACGGGATCCGCGTGCCGCTGTTCGAAAATTTCTCGTACTCGGCGAGCAAGGCGGCCGTGCACATGTTGACACGCCACATGGCCAGCAAGCTGGTCACCGAGCACATCAACGTAAACGCCATCGCACCGGGGCTCTTCCCGAGCAAGATGACGCAATTCGTCTTCGACGGTGTCGGCGAAGAAGGCGCCGCCGCGACCATCCCGATGGGCCGCGCGGGCCGCCCCGACGACATCGCCGGCACCGCGATCTACCTCTCGTCGCGCGCCGGCGCGTACCTCAACGGCGCGGTCATCCCCGTCGACGGCGGCGTCTCGACCCGCTGACTTCGCTAGTCGCGTGGATCTGACTGTAGGCGACGCCCGCGGATCCTCGCCGCGCCAGCGATTTGGCTGCGCTCCGGCGGTCAACTGCTAGTGGGCGTTGTCGCGATGTGAGAACGCGCCCGCGGATCCTCGCCGGGGCCTGCGTTTTGGCTGCGCTCCGGTCCTCACGTACGAAAGTACGCTCCGGTCCGGTGCTCGCCGAAAACTTCGGCCGCGACGAGGCTT
This sequence comes from Polyangiaceae bacterium, assembly GCA_036271175.1. Classification (GTDB taxonomy): domain Bacteria; phylum Myxococcota_A; class Polyangia; order Polyangiales; family Polyangiaceae; genus DASZVB01. The sequence continues at coordinate 1,408 of DATBBD010000756.1, forward strand.
CGCGGGCGGGTGCTTGTAGGGCGTTGCGACGTGTGGTGCTAGCAAGCGTCCTGCGTCGGGCGCAACGCCGGGTGCTTGCGGGCGCAGACCTGACGCCGCGCTTCGCGGGCGGGCAGAGCAGAGCCGCCACGCTTCGCGGGCGTGCAGAGAGCCGCCGCGCTTCGCGGGCGGGCAGAGCAGAGCCGCCACGCTTCGCGGGCGCGCAGAGCGGGCCGCGACGCTTCGCGGCTTCAGCGCATGGCGAGGCGCACCAGGGTGCCGATGATTTGCCGAAACAGCGCGGCGATTTCGGGGTCGAGTGGGCCGAGCCAGCCGAAAGCCTGAGCCGTTTCCCAGCACGCGAGCACTTCGCGTGCGGAGGCGAGTGCGGATTGATAACGCGCTTCGCGATTTTTTCCGCGTGAGTACGCACCCTCCGCGACGTTGAGCGGTACGGAGATGAGCGCACGCTCCATTTGATCGCCGAGCGCCGAAGAACGCCTCCGCAGCGCGGGCAACAGCGGCGCCAGTCTTCGGACTAGCTCGAGCACGATGGGATAGATCTCGAGTGTCATTGGGAACCTCCGTTGGGTTGCTGTCCCGACCGGGGACGACTCGTCCCCACCCGCGCGCGCAGGCCGGCTCCAGGCTGCTCGCGAGCAGAGCGA
>DATBBD010000757.1:0-3051 GCA_036271175.1 Polyangiaceae bacterium
GGTCGCGAGTATAGTTCTCGCCCGCGCCCTTTTTTCGGGTCCCGTCGGACGAGAGCACCATCATGGATTTCGACATTTCGCCTGAGATGAAAGACGTACTCGGACGCGTTCGCGCCTTCGTGGAGCGCGAAGTGTACCCGCTCGAGATCGAGTTCGCGTCCGGCGACAAGGTCTTCGGAAACATGCTGCGCCGGTTCGGTCAGATCCGCGGCAAGGTGAAGGCCGAAGGGCTGTGGGCACCTCAGGTCCCGAAGGAATACGGCGGCATGGGGCTCGCGTTTTGCGACCACGCGCTCGTGAGCGAAGAGCTCGGACGGAGCCCACTCGGTCACTACCTCTTCGGGTGTCAGGCGCCCGACGCCGGCAACCTCGAGCTGCTCATGAAATACGGCACCGACGAGCAGAAGTCGCGGTGGCTCGTTCCGATCGCTCGCGGCGAAATTCGAAGCTGCTTTTCGATGACCGAGCCGGATCGCGCCGGCTCGAATCCGATGTGGCTCGACACGACGGCCGTGAAGGACGGCAGCGACTACGTCATCAACGGCAGGAAGTGGTTCACGACAGGCGCGCACGGCGCGACCGTCGCCATCGTGATGGCCGTCACCAATCCGGAGGCGCCGCCCTACGCGCGCGCGAGCATGATTCTCGTGCCGACCGAGACGAAAGGCTTCGTGCACGTCCGGAAGATCGCCGTCATGGGCGACGAGGGCGACGACTACGCGAGCCATTCGGAGCTCGCGTACCGAGATTGCCGCGTCCCGCAGTCGAACCTCCTCGGCCCGGAAGGGGGAGGGTTCATGGTCGCGCAAGAACGCCTCGGTCCCGGGCGCATTCACCACGCGATGCGCTGGATCGGCACGGCGGAGCGCGGTCTCGACCTCATGTGCAAGCGGGCCGCGACCCGCGAGCTCGCCCCGGGGAAGCCCCTCGGTATGAAGCAAACCGTGCAAGAGTGGATCGCCGACAGCCGCGCGGAGATCAACGCAGCCCGCCTGATGGTTCTCCACTGCGCGTGGAAGATCGACAAGGAAGGGACGTACGCGGCGCGCGAGGAAATCTCGTGCGTGAAGTTCTTCGTCGCGAACATCTTGCAGAAGGTGCTCGACCGCGCGATTCAGACGCACGGCGCGCTCGGCCTTACCGACGACACGCCGCTTTCGCTGCTCTTCCGTCACGAGCGCGGCGCGCGCATCTACGACGGCCCCGACGAGGTTCACAAATCCGTCGTCGCGCGCCGCATCTTGAAGAACTACGGCATCCGCGTGGGCGGCCAGGAATGAGCGAGAAAACGATGACCGACTTCGTCGATCGGCCACGCGAGATTCGCGCCGGGGAAGAGCTCGATATCGAGCGACTCACCGCATACCTCAAGGAGCACACCTCGGAGTTCGCGACGAAGGGCGCGATCACCGTTCGCCAATTTCCGTCCGGGCATTCGAACCTGACGTACTCGCTGAGCTGCGACGGGAAGGAATACGTGCTCCGGCGTCCACCGTTCGGAAGCAAGGTGAAGAGCGCTCACGACATGAGCCGCGAGTTTCGGATCCTGTCGAAGCTTCATCCCGTGTACCCGCTCGCTCCGGAGCCCATCGTGTTCTGCGAAGACACGGGCGTCATTGGCGCGAACTTCTACGTCATGCGCCGGCTCGAGGGCGTCATCGTACGAAAAGAACTACCGCCGGAGCTCGGTCTCGCCGGTGAGCGGCTCCGCACCTTGCACCAGAACCTGGTCGACAACCTCGCGCGGATCCACGCGCTCGACTACGAAAAGGCCGGCCTCGGCGATCTCGGCAAGCCCGAGGGCTACATCGAGCGCCAGGTGACGGGGTGGTCGAAGCGGTACCTCGACTCGCAGACCGACGACATCGCCACCGTGACTCGCGTCGCGTCGTGGCTCGCCGAGCATCGACCGCGCGAAGGTCGAGCGGCGTTGATTCACAACGACTACAAGCTCGACAACGTCGTCCTCTCCGAGGCCGACCCCACGAAGATCATCGGCGTGCTCGACTGGGAGATGTCGACGCTCGGCGACCCGTTGATGGATCTCGGGACGTTCCTCGGATACTGGGTCGAGGCGAGCGACGACGACGCGATGCAGATCATGCGCTGGGGGCCGACGACGGCGCCGTCAGCGCTCACGCGCGGCGAGATCGTGGCGCGCTACGAGTCGGCCACGGGCCGCACCGTCGAAAACCCCGTCTACTATTACGTCTTCGGCATGTTCAAGACAGCCGTCGTGATCCAGCAGATCTACTACCGGTACAAGCAAGGCCTCACGAAGGACGAGCGGTTCGCGATCATGATCATGGGCGTGCACGCGCTCGCCGAGAAGGCCGCGCGACACATCGACAGCGGCAAGGTCTGAGCGCGGCGCCAACCCCGAACGGGGTCATTTTCGTCTCAGGGGCAGCAGAAAATGCCCGCGCCGCCGGCTTGGGCCGTTCCGTCGAGCAAGGAGCATCCGGCGGTCGTCCCGACACACGCTTTCGCCGTGGTGCCGAGCTTCGCGTCCGTGCACGCGCCGTCGGCGAGTGGAAGATCGAGACAGGCCGCGATGTGGCCCGCGGCGCACGTGATGTAGTCGCCGAGCTGGTTCAGACAGGGCGGAACCTCGACGGTCACGGTGACACTCGACGACGTACATTGAACGACGGGTGACGCCTCGGCGCACTGCAAGTAGGCGGCGTATTGGCCGGCGCACGGCGGCGAAATGTCGTACCCGCCCAGGCAGAGCGCCGAGCACACGTCGGTTAGCGACGCCGACGTCGGACACATCGTCACGGCGGCGCTGCACGCGCCGTCGCACGAGCTCTTCTCGGCGGCCGCGACGTTTCCGTTGTCGTCGTTACCGCAACCAGCGAGCGCGACGAGGATCGGGATCACGCTGGCGATGCCGGCCAGTGGTCCAATGCGCAGGAAGATTCGAGGTGACACTGGCGCCGTGAGTATGCGTGTTTCACTCCGGAAACAACGAGAATCAGGGGCACCGCACATAGCCGTAGCGCGTCATCATTTCCTCGGGGATCCGTCGAGGCTTACCGGAATCCGCGT
>DATBBD010000758.1:0-9186 GCA_036271175.1 Polyangiaceae bacterium
TCGGCGAGCGGGCGCGTCAGCGTGTTGTCGAGCGCCCAACCCAGCGTCGCCGCGAGAATCGCGACCGTTCCTGCGATCGACACCGATCCCGTCGACCCACCGCCCAGCACCAGGACGGCGCCGCCGAGCGTGATGCAAGCGATGCCGCCCGCGACTTTGCGATCGACGTGCTCGCGGTACAAGAGGGCGGCACAAGCGACGGTGAACGGCGCTTCGAAATTGAGAAGCAGCGACGCTTCGGTCGCGCTCGTCCTCGCGAGCCCCCACGCGAAGCACGCGGGCGCGAAGACGGCGCCTACCAACGCGACCGCGGCGAGCCGCGGCAGGTGGCGTCTTCTTACCGGTGCCTCGCGCTCCGCCGATCGCAACGAGAACACCGCGGACGCCATCGCGGCGCCGGTATACAAGAACGCAGCGGTGAAAAATGCACCGGTGTGACCGGCCGCCCGCTTGATGAACGGGGTCGTCGCGCCGAACGTGACGGCCGCGAGGATCGCGACCCAAATGCCGACAGGGATCGGATTTTTCGCCCGCACTCCGCCACGTTGTACCGCATTCCAACTTCGCGCCGCTCGAGCCGCTCACCGACGTCGAAACGTCCGTTCAATCTGTTCTCGAACTTCACGCTTTTCCGACGATCCCGAGAACGGCGACGAGATCGACCGGATCGACCGATGCACGTTTTACCCTGGAAAATCGAGCTCTGCGGTTCATCTCTCCGCGGACGTCCGCGGCCGCTACTTTTTTGCGGGCGGCGCGGCGGTGGGGGCGGGTTCGGCGTCGTCGGACGTGATGCCGGCGAGGCGCTTGGCCATCGCCTTTTTTTCGTCGAGGTTCATGAGGCGCTGGATCTGGACGCGCTGCGCTTGCGGTGAGCCGGCGCCGTGGAGCGATTCGGTGAGGTAGCCGACGGCGTTCCTGCCGAGCGTCATGTTTTCGATCAGGCGGAGCACGCGGCGTCGCGAGTTCACGCTGACGCCGTCACGGCCCTTCAAATATTTTTGCAGGAGCGGACCGGTTTCCGGATTTTCGAAGTCCTGATCCGACGGCAAGGTGACCATGAGCCCGCCCGCGAGGTCTTGCGCGAGGCGCGCCATTTCGTAGGGGAACCGCGTGACGTTGTGCTTGCACACGTTCGCCAGCATGTCGTCGCATTGGTAATTGCCGGCGGCGGTTTTTTTCGATTCGTGGGACGACGCGATGCCGGCGCCGTAGATCGTTTCGTTCAAGTGCGCCATTTCGACGAGCTTGTCCTTCACGTGCGACGCTTTCGCGACGCCGTTGTAGTCGGCGATGGTCGCGGCAGCGCCGATGAGGACGTCGCCCACGCCGGTTTTGCAGACGTAACTCCGGCGATGATAGGCGGTGAATCGCTCCACGAGCGACGCGGCGTAGTCGTATTCGCCGTCGAGGAACACGTGCGACGTGGGAACGAACACGTCGTCGAAAATGATCATCGCTTCCTGCCCGCCGTACGTCACGTTGCCGGCGTCGGTCGCGCCGCCTTCGAGCGCGCGCGTGTCGCAACTCTGACGGCCGTAGATGTACGAAATGCCCTTGGCGTTCACCGGCATGGCCGCGACGATCGCCCAGTCTTTGTCGGCTTCGGTGAGGCGCATGGTCGGCATGACGACGAGCCAGTGCGAATTGAGGCACCCGGTCTGATGCATCTTCGCGCCGCGGAGCACGACGCCGTCCGGCCGTCGTTCGACGACGCGGACGAACAGATCCGGATCGGATTGGTCCGCGGGGCCCTTGCCGCGGTCGCCCTTGGGGTCGGTCATCGCGCCGCCGACGACGTAGTTCTCGTTCTGCATGTGTCGCACGAACGCCGTGAAGCGTTCGTGGTACTTCGTGCCGCGCGCGCGATCGACGTCGAAGGTCACCGAGAACACGGAGTTCAGCGCGTCCATGCCGACGCAGCGCTGGAAACAGGTGCCGGTGCGCTGCCCGAGCACGCGCTGCATCTTATTTTGCGACACGACGTCGTCGACGCTCTCGGTCACATGGAGAAAGCGGTTCACGCGCTTGCCGCTGAGCGACGACTCGGCCGTCGCGAGCTCGGGGCGATCCTCGGCTAGCCGGTAGGTCTCGGCGACGGCGTTGATCGACGGGCGGATCACCGGATGGTCCACCGGTTCGGCGATCTTCTCTCCGAACAGATAGACCGTCAGGTTCCGATCACGGAGGCTCGCGATGTATTCGTCCGCGGTACGAATCGGCATGCCGGGGTTTAGTGCGGGGGCGGCGAACGAGCAAATCGACGAACCCGTGGCGCCCGCGACGCGCCGGGTGCCCCCCAACAAAAATCGCCAGAACGACGCTCGCGACCGATCGGTTCACGCGCCGCTCGAGGATCGCTCGCGCCCCCGCTGCCAGAGTCGAAACAGCGCCACGGCGCAGCCGAATAGAAATGTCGTGGCGGCCACCGTATTGACCACCGCGGGCGACAAGTCCTTTCCCGTGATGAAGTCGCCTGCGTACTTCAAGAACGAACCCGGAATATGGCGGATGCCGCGCGCTCGCTTGACGTGCCATTCGAGGTCGGTCAGCACGCAATAGCCGAACCCTTTGAAGAGCCCGACGCCGAACCACGACAGCGCCGTGAGGAGCACGACGTAACCGTGCACTCGCGACGTCGAACGCGGGATCCAGAGGAGCAAAAACGACAGGATGAACGCGACGTGGATCGCGGCGAGGGCGTAGTCGAGGGCGGCGAGCACGGGCCGAGCGCGGGAAAAACGACGAGCTCAGCCCGCCGCGGCGGACTCTTCTTCGAGTGCTTGCGAGATCGCCTGTTGCATCACGCTCACCGGCTGCGCGCCGCTCAGCGCGAGCTTCTGATCGAAAATGAAGAACGGCACCCCGGTGATGCCTTGGCGCGCCGTGGTCTCGGCTTCGCCGAGCGTCGCGCGGAGCTCTTCCGGGTCGTCGAGGAGCGCGAGAGCCTCGTCGCGAGTGAACCCGTGCCCGGCGGCGATCGCCGCGAGCTCGCTCTTGTCGCCGATGTTCCTGCCCTCGAAAAAATAGGCTTCGTAGAGCGCGCGGACCAACGCCCGTTGCGTGCCTTTCGCGACGGCGTGCCGCAAGAGCGTGTGAGAGCCGATCGTCGACGCGACCTTCGTGATCTTCGTGAAATCGAGCGGGATACCGCTTTCGCGCGCCGCGGCCTCGACGCGCGCGAACATCCGCTCCGGCGGGATGCCGTATTTCTTCGCGAGCCGCTCGCGAAGGTCGACGCCTTCGATCGGCGTGCTCGAGTCGAGCAAGAACGGGTGATACGTCACCTCGGCGTGCACGTCGGGCAACGTCTCGAGCGCCTGATCCAGGCGTCGAGAGCCGATCAGGCACCACGGACAAATGACGTCCGAGACGACCTCGATGATGAGCCGCCGCACCACGTGGAGATGGGGCCATCCGCCCGCCATGTAAAGGACTGTCGACGCGGCCGCGAAAAACGGGCGCTTTCCGACTCGACTACGGGACAGCCGATCAGGTTTCGGTGGTGACGCCGCCCACCGGCGTTCGAGCGGCGCTTCGACTCGCTGCGGCGAGCTGATTTCGCGCCGGAATGAACGACATGGCCCGCTCGGCGAGCGCGGTGATCGTGAGCGACGGATTCACGCCGGGGTTCGCGGAAACGGAGCTTCCATCGATGACGTAGAGCCCGTCATAACCGAAGACGCGGTGCTGCGTGTCGATCACACCCGTGCCTGCCGAATCGCCCATGGTGCAGCCGCCGAGAATATGCGCGGTCGTCGGAATGTTGAGGAGCGGTTCGTAGTACGGCGACATCGCGATGCCGCCGGATTTTTTGGCGATGAGGAGCGCGAGCTCGGTCGCTTCCGGAATGGCGGCTTCGGGGCGTTTACCTTGCTCGACCTCGGTGTTCATGAAGCCGAACGCGCCGCGCACGAACCGGAGTGTGCCTTCGTCCGAGCGCATGTAGAGGAGGATCATCGTGGCGCGCGCCCAGTTCGAGACGAAGAACGCGCGAAGCGTGAGCCACGGATGCACGAGCATCGCGACGAAGATGCGCAGGAGCTGCAAGATGCCGGGCGCGCCCCCGACGTGCGGCACCATGACGAGCCGGAAGAACCCCGAGCCGGAGCCGTAACGCACCATTTCGAGGTGCGAGTAGTCGTCCGTCTGGAGCAATGAATTGATCGCGATCCCCGTCGAGTGATCGACCGTCGTTCCGGGGACGGTGACGATGATGAGCGATTCAGAGTTGGTGCGCACTCGGCGTCCGAGCTCGTCGGAGATTCGCGGCAAGGACGTGGGGTCCGATTTCAGGCGCAAGAGGAGCGAGTTCGTGCCGAGCGCTCCGGCGGAAAAAATGACGTTTTTCGCCTCGAAAACGACCACCCTGCGTCCAAACCACGACCGCCCTTTACGCGCCGTGATGCGATAGCCGCCTTCCGGCAGCGGAGCGACGTGCACCACCTCGGTGTCGGCGTGCAAGGTGAGCCCGCGTTTGCGCGCGAAGTAGAGGTAGTTTTTGTCCAGGGTGTTTTTCGCGCCGTGACGGCAGCCGGTCATGCACGAACCGCAACGCAAACAGCCGGTGCGTTCCGGACCTTCGCCGCCGAAATACGGATCGGGAGCCGTCACTCCGGGCTCGCCGACGTACACGGCGACGTGCGGTTTCTCGAACGCCTCCGGCGTTCCGCGCTCCTCGGCGATGGATTTGAGGAGCGCGTCGGCGGGCGTGAGAAAATTCGTCGGGGCCGCGCCGAGCATGCGTCGCGCCGTCTGGTAGTGCGGCGCGAGCTCCGTCTCCCAATCGGCGAGCTTCGCCCATGCCGGGCTCTGGAAAAAACCCCGCTTCGGGATCGGCAACGTGTTCGCGTACGTGAGCGACCCCCCGCCGACTCCGGCGCCCGCGAGCACCGACACGTGACGGAACGGCCGCATCATGAAGAGCCCGCGAAAACCGAGCAGCGGCGCCCAGAGCCAGCGCTTCACGTTCCAGTTCGTTTCTGGAAAATCCTTCGCGGTGAGCTCCATGCCCTTTTCGAGCATGACCACGTCGTAACCCTTCTCGACGAGCCGGTGCGCCGACACACTGCCGCCAAATCCCGATCCGACGATGGCGAAATCGAAGCGATGCGGCGTGGATTCGGGCTCGGGCTCGGTCATGCGCCGAGTCTAATTGGAAGCGCGCCGTCGCGCTGCCGTTAGCGAGGGAGCCGGAGCCAGCTGCGAATGAGTGGAAGGTCGAGATGCGCGCGGACCGCGGACGCGAGCCGAGCATAAGGGTCCGGCGGGGTCGCCTCGCTCGGCCTGCCAGCCGGGAGACCGCGTCGCGTACGCAGGTGATCCAATAGCGCGTGGCGCACCGCGCTGTTCTCGAAGAGCCCGTGCATCATCGTCCCGACGACGCTTCCGTCGCCGGAAATCGCGCCGTCGTGCACGACACCGTTTTCGCCGGCGTAGACCCCATTACGCGACAACACGGCGAACAAGGGTCGAACGGAGGCCGACCAATCGACGCGGCCCAGGTGGATCTCATAACCGGTGAACGTCGAATTCGAGGGGCTACCGAAAAACGACGGGCCTGCGAGCCCGAGCCGCGTTTGCGCGGTGCGCTTCGTTCGCGCGAATCGCGTGACGAGCGGCAAGAGACCGAGACCCGTCGCCGTCGCGACGGTCGATTCCACGCCGTCCGGATCGTGGAGCGCCGTACCCAGCATCTGGCACCCGCCGCAAATGCCGAGCACCGGTTCGCCGCGTCGCGCGCGCGCGACGATGGCGTCGGCGAATCCGGATCGTTCTAGCCATTTCAGGTCGGAGATCGTGGTCTTCGTCCCGGGAATCATGACGAGATCCGCGCCTTCGAGGTCGCGCGGTGTTTCGACGTAGCGCACGACCGTGCCCGGTTCGCGTTCGAGCGGCTGGAAATCGTCGTGATTCGACAACGCAGGAAGCCGGACGATCGCGATTTCGATTTCGTCGGGACGTGCGCGTCGTCCGCTGCGCCGTTCGTCGAGCGCGACGGAGTCTTCGTCGGGGATGTCGAGGTCACGCAGAAACGGCACGACGCCAACGACGGGGAGCCCGCTCCGTTCGCGCAACGCCTCGACGCCCGACGCGAACCCGGCGAGGTCGCCGCGAAACTTGTTCACGACGAGCCCGCGCACTCGAGCTCGCTCTTCGGGTTCGAACAACGCGAGCGTGCCGAGGAGCGACGCGAATACGCCGCCGCGGTCGATGTCACCGACGAGCAACACCGGCGCGTCCGCGAGCTCGGCGACGAACATGTTCACCAGATCGTTCGCTTTGAGGTTCACCTCGACGGGGCTTCCGGCGCCTTCGATCACGACGAGGTCGTGTGCCGCGCGGAGGCGATCGAGCGCGCCCGCGACGACGCTGCGGAGCTCGTTCAGCGACGGTACTTGGTCACGCGCCGCCGCTTTGCCGCTCACGACGACTTGCACGCGCCCGCCGCCTTCGGGTTTGAGCAGAATCGGATTCATGTCGACCGACGGAATGAGCCGCGCCGCCGCCGCCTGCGACGCCTGGGCGCGCCCCATCTCAAGACCGTCCGCGGTCACGAACGCGTTCAGCGACATGTTTTGCGCCTTGAACGGCGCCACCTCGAGCCCGTCGTCGCGAAAAACTCGGCACAGTGCCGCGACGAGCAGGCTCTTACCGACGTGCGACGCCGTGCCCTGGATCATCAAGGTGCGCGCGGTCATCGTCTCGTGCTTCTGCGATCGTGCACCGTCAGCGATGTGCGATCAACGGTCCCGAGGGACTAGAGTACGCGGCAATGGTTCCGCGCGTCGCTTCGCTCTTGCCGTCCGCGACCGAAATCGTTTGCGCCGTGGGCGGTCGCGACGCGCTCGTCGGGGTGTCGCACGAATGCGATTTTCCGGAGGACGTCGAGGCATTGCCGGTGCTCACCCGCGCGCGGCTTCGACCTGTGCAGACGAGCCTCGAGATCGACCGCGAAGTGCGCGCGATCCTCGAGAACGCGCTCGCCGTCTACGACATCGAGGTCGACCGACTCGAAGCGGCGCGCCCGGACGTCATCGTCACGCAGGACCTGTGCGACGTGTGCGCGGTATCGCTTGACGACGTTCGCGCCGCGGTCGCTCGGCTCGCGCGACAAGACGTTCGCATCGTCAACTTGCACCCGACGCGTCTCGCCGACATCTGGGCCGACATTCGTCACGTGGCCGAAGCGCTCGGCGTGGTCGCCGCGGGTGAACGCGTCGTCGCCGAGCTTCGCGGCCGCGTCGCGGCAATCGCCGAGCGCACGAGCGCGCTTTCCGAACGACCGCGCGTCCTCACCATCGAGTGGATCGATCCGGTGATGATCGGCGGCATGTGGATGCCCGAATTGATCGATCTGGCTGGCGGTGCGGCCCAGGTCACCGCGCCGGGTGAACATGCGCCGACCCTGTCGCGCGGCGAGCTCGCCGCGCTCTCGCCCGACGTCGTGGTCGTCAAGCCGTGCGGGTTCCCGCTGTCGCGCACGTTCGCGGAGCTTCCCGCGCTCGGCGCATCCCTGCCATGGAACGACTGGCGCGCCGTGCGCGACGGCCGCGTGTTCGTCGCCGACGGCAATGCCTACTTCAATCGGCCGGGGCCGCGCATCGTCGAGTCGCTCGAGATCCTCGCGGGCGCCGTGCACCCGGCGGCCTTCCCCGAATTTCGCCGAAAGCACGCCGGGTCCGTCGCTCGCCTCACGCGTGACCTTCGCGTCTGCCACGATTTCGGCGATTGAACGCCGTTCGTCGCGTCGACTCAGTTGCAATAGCCGTTCACGATCGAGACGGCGTCGAGATCGAACACGGTCGGGAGATCGACGCGATCGGTGATGCGCACGAAGCGCGCTTGCGAAATGCCGAGGTCGTGCAGATCGAACTGGTCGCCGCCCGCCGCTGCGGGATCCGTCGCTTCCGCGACGCCGCCGTCGACGGCGGCGTTCGCGTACACGTAGTGCCACCCCGCGCAGCTACCGTACGGGTACGCCGTCGCGGTGCACGGAAACGACGTCCACGTCACGCCGTCGTCGCTGACCGCGACCGTGCCGAGCTCGGCATACGGGTCGTCGAGATTGCCGCCGACGGCGAACGGATTTTCGAACACGATGAAGTCCGGGCCAGGGCCATCGACGATCGCGTTGCCATCGAACGCGAGCGTGATCGACCCGCCGTTGCCGAGCGACGCGACGTCGAGCGATCCGCTCTCCGCGCCGCCCCCTTTCGGCGGGCCGAGGACGATCTCCGGAAGTTCATTCCGTCCGAAATTCTGACCGGGCCCGAAATGCTCCGCGACGACGCGCGTCGCGAAACGGGGACCCGGTCCGTCACAAACGAGCGGGCCAATCGAGCCGTCGACGTAGCTCGCGTCGAAGGCGCCGGAATTCTGAACCGCGGCGTCGTTCGACGCGCCGCCGCCGTTTGCGCCGTCCCCCAGCGTTCCCCCATCGGCGTCGTTCGACGCGCCGCCGGCTCCTCCAGAACCCGCGTCCGTCGTGCCCGCATTCGCATCCGTTTCGTCGCGCACGCCCGCGTCGGTGACGACGCCCGCGCCGCCGCTCGATGGCGAAGCAGACGCGTGGCGAGGCCCTCCATCCGTCGAGCACGCCGCCGTTCCGAAGGACGAAACGGCGAGCGCGACGACGAGGGTGCGGCGAGCCGCTCGGACGTGAACGGTCGCCGTCACGGGACGATCGCCACGCCCGCGGCGTTCGAGAACCCGAGGTACCAGGGATTCTTCGCGACGATGGTCGAATTGCCAGAAGTGACGTCGTACCGAACCACCGCCTCGGCGGAGCCGCCGTCGCTACTCGTGATCGTCTCGGTGCCGACGAGCGTGTTCGCCGTTTCGACGACCGCCGCGTCCGGAACGTCGGTCAATGCCGCGCCGAGATCCGGCGACGACAGATCCCATCGGTTCCAGAGGATGGTCGAGAAGTCGACGCTGTAACGACTCACGACCGCGCCGTCCCCGATGAGCGAAAGGCCGGTCAAGAAATTTTGCGTCGCGGGCGTGTAGAGAGGCGCGGTCGTTCCGGTGGCGAGCGTCACTACTTCGATGCCGTGCCGCACTCGGTTCTTGTTTCCGTCCGCTTCGCCTTGGCAGCCGCTCGAGAGCACGAAGAGCCGTCCGCCGTCGAGCGCGAGGCTCGACGGGCTGACGAAGTGAAGCGCGATCGCGCGGCTGCCATTG
>DATBBD010000759.1:0-4670 GCA_036271175.1 Polyangiaceae bacterium
GAGGCGGTCGTGAGCTTCGTCGAGTCGCAATGGAAACATTGAATGTCGCGGCGACGCAGACGGCGAACGTCCTGGCGAATGTCGAAGCTCGCGTGACCGAAGAGTGGCGCGATGCGCGCCACGAGCTCGCGCGCGTCGAACGTGACGCCGGAACCGACGTTCACCGCTTCGCCGGCCGGGATGCCGGACGCGAGCGCGGCGATCAGGCCGCGCGCGGTGTCGGCGACGAAGGTGAAGTCGCGGCGCGCCTCGACGTTGCCGAGCTCGACGACGGGGCCCTTGTCGAGCTGGGTGATGATCTCGGCGATGAGATACGGCTGCGTCTCGCGCGGGCCGTACGAGTTGTAGATCCGCGCGATGACGACGGGCACGCCGTGCTCGTGATGAAACGTCGCGCAGAGTCGATCCGCCGCGAGCTTGCTCACCGCGTAGGTGTTGAGCGGCGCCAGCGGGTGCTCTTCGGTCATCGGCACGGTGACGGCTTCGCCGTACACCTCGGTCGACGACACGTAGACGAGGCGCTCGACGCCCGTGGTCTTCGCCGCCAAGAGCAGATTCATGGTGCCCTCGACGTTGACCCGGAAGAAGCGCTTCGGAATGTCGTACGCGGTGGGCACGTAAGTGTCGCCCACGAGGCTGAAGGCGTAGCGCGGCGCATGCGCGCGAAAGGTCTCGAGCAACTTGAACTCGTCGAGCACGTCGCCGATGACGAGATCGATCCGGTCGCGGAGATCGGCGAGGTTCTGCCGCGTTCCGTGCAGGAAATTGTCGAAGACGACGACCTTCGCGCCCACGTCGAGCAACTCCCGTACGAGCTGGCTCCCGACGAAGCCCGCCCCTCCGGCAACGAGCACCTTCTGTCCTCGCAGATCGCGCATGTCCATCGTTCCGTCGTGCTCCGTTGGCTTCGAGTGCCTGCCGCGCCGGCGATCGACGCGCGCACTTTTTCGTCAACCAAGAACCTTACACGCTTTTCGACAAGCGCCGATCGATTCGCGAGAAAAAGCACGAAAGCAATAGGCCGACCAGGGCGAGCGCTGCGCCGGCGTAGGCGGCGGTAGGCGGTCTGAACACGAGCACGACGTCGTGCTCACCTGAAGGCACCACGAACCCGCGGACGAGCCCATTCGTGCGGTACAGCGGCGCGGCGCCGCCGTCGATCGTCGCGCGCCAGCGCGGGTGGAAGCGGTCGTTCACGACGACGAACGCCGAGCGATGGCTCGTGGCGCGGATTCGAAGCGTGACACGCTCGGCATCGAACTTCGACCGCAGCACCGTTGCCGGGCCGAAGCTCCCCGAAAAATCGGGGCCACCTTCGACGAGCGCCGTGTGCACCGGGTCGAACGCGGGGTCCTCGCGGAGGACGTGCTCCGCTTCCTCGACGCTCTTCACGGGCCACACCGACGTCACCGAAAACACGCGAGGGAGCGCGTCGAGGTTATCGTAGACCGCGAGCCCTTTGCCGAGCGACTCGCGTCGAACATAACGCCGCGCGGGGCAAGCGCTCGTCGCGTCGAGGTGCGTGACGCGCACGCCGGGCGCCGGGTTTGCAAACAGGCGCGCGTGAACGACGCTCGCCGGAACGGACGCGGTGAACGTGAAGCGCTGCCGTCCGGCGGCGATCACCGGGACGAGCGCGCGCTCGCCGCGTCCAAGGTCGAACGGCGGGTCGTATTTGAGACCGAAGACGACGGGCACGGATTTTTGTGCTTCGACCTCGAGCGCGACCGTCAGCGGGCGAGTCGGCAAGTGCACTTCGACGCGCGCGAATCCGCCGGGTTCGACGGTGAGCGCGCCGTCGGTCGACACGCCGTCCCCGACGATGTCGTACTCGCCGGGCAGGCGTGAAATGACGCGTCGCCGACCGGCGAGCAGGCGCGCTCCCGAAATTTCCAGGGCTCCCGCGCCGGAGTACGTCGCACGGACGGAGACGGTCTCGGATTGCGGCGCGTCGACGGTAGCGACGACCTTCGTGAACTCGTTCTCGAGTCGCTCCATCGGGATGCGCAGGCGTCCGACCGGGATCTCCGTGGGCGGCACCCGATCGACGAAGAACGAAACCGCGCGATCGAGCGGCGCCATCGCGCGGGCGTCGAGTTCGACTTGGACCTGCGACGTCTTCACGCGCGTCGCGGCACCGTCGCGGGCGGTGAGCCAATCGGGCCAGGTGAATCGTGACGCGAGCGTTGCGGTCGCACTCTCGGGCGCGAGCACGACCGAGCCGTCGAGCCGCTCCACGCCCTTGCTCGATTCGCGGGCGCCGAGCCGACCTACCGGTTCGAGGCGCTCCGCGAGGAGCGTCACGTTCGAAAATCGCAAGCGTTCGGCGCCGATCGGCGCGACGGTGAACGTGCCGTGCTCGGGCAGTGCCCACTCGTCGAACCATTTGCGAATGTGCCCGTCGACTTCGCGCGGGCCGACCGACGTCACCGCCATGACCGGGGCTTCGCTGCCCGCGCCGCGCAACGCGAGGCTCGTGGCGGGCACGAATCGGTCGTGACCGAGGTCGAGATCGACGCCGAAGCGTGTGACGCCCGCGCCGAAAGATTCGCTGCAAAAGACGTATCCTTCGGGTAGCGCCGACCCCGACCGCGTCCCGGGCTCGATGCACTCGCCGGTGCCGGCGTTGCCCACGCCGAAGTCGACCGGATCGCAGATCGCGTCGGGGAGCACCAGCTTCGTGACCCCGTAGATGGACGGCAAGCGCGACCACGCGAGATCCGCGAAGTGGTTGGGGTGCCCTTGCATGTCGAGATCGAGCAGGGTCACGTCGTCGCGCGGCGCCATCGACGCGTAGCCGACGAGGTTCTGCACGCCGCCGAGGAGCGCCGCCGTGTTCGCCGACAACGCATCGAGGCCGGTGACCGAGAACGGCGGCGGCAGCACGCGCGCGCCCGCGAAGAGCCGCTCGGCGCGCGCGATCTCGGCTGCGTAGTCCGGCCAGGTTCGATCCGTGAAGCGAAGCGAGATGCGATCTTCGACTAGCGGCGCGAGCAGCGCGACGACGAGCGCCGCCTTGCGGACGTACCCTTTCCAGAAACCGGTGAGCGACCCCGCCCCCACCAAGACGAACGCTGCGGTGGTTGCGATCGTGCCCCAACTCATGTCTTTGGGTTTGATCGCCTTCAAGTAACTCTTCGCGGGCTCGAACGGCGGCGTCGAATGCAGCGCTGCGAAACCGAGTGCCGCCGTGAGGGCGCCGCCGGCTATCGCGACGATGAACCAACGCGCCGGCCGTCGCACGGTGGACTCGGCGTCGAAAAAGATCGCGTCGAAGCCGTGCGCCGCGAGCACCGACGTCGCGAGGGCGAATTCGAAATTGTGGCGCGCCGGACCGCGGAACACGTTCACGACCGGGATTGCCACGAGGAGCTTTTGCAACAGCGGAACGTGGCGGCCGAACATGAGCACGAGAGCGAGCGCGAGCGCGACCGTCCACCCGAGGACGACGGGGCTCTTTTTCGCGGCGAGCCCGGCGCACGCGAACGCGAACACCACGGCGCCGACGCGGCTGTAGATTTCCGCGTTGATGAGCGGGTCGTGCGGCACGACGAGGAGCGGTAAGAGCCGCGGATCGTACGAGAGAAAGACCGAAAAATCGTAGATCTGGCGCGGGTTACCGACGAGCTCGCGTTCGAACGCGAGGCTCGGCAGGATTTGCACCATGCCGACGAGACTCCCGAGCGCGAGCGCGGCGATCGCGACGACGAGCGGGCGCATCGAACCGAGACGTCGCGCGCTCACCCCTTGAACGACGAGCGTCGCGACGGCGAGGTACACCGTGAGCTGGACGGCTCCCGAGAGCGGCAGCATCGCGAACGAGAGCGCGGCGCAGATCCCGTCGGCTGGGCTCTTTCGCAACTCCGCGCGCCGCACGAAGAACAAGAAGAGCGGCGCCCAGGCTCCGGCGACGAGGTACATCGTGTGCCCGCGGTGTCCGAGCAAAAAGCCGGAAAACCCATAGGCGAGCGCGCCGAACACCGCCGCGGCGCGCGAGCGATCGAGCGACCGGAGATACAAGTAGAACGACGATTGCGCGAGCACGAAGTGCCCGATGACGTAAACGCCGAACGCCGTGACCGGCGAGAACAGGAGCAAGACGAATCGCGGCAAATAGAACGTGCCGAACTCCGGTTCGTCGAGGAGCGGCGCGCCGAGCCAGAGTGACGGCGTCCAGAACACGTCGAAGGTGAGAAGGGCCCGCGCGGAGCGGAGCAAGAACGGCAGATTCGAGATCGCGTCGTCGCCGCCGTCGAGGAGGCCGCGCTCGATGAACCGAAGCGGATAGACGACGAACGGCGACACGAAGAAGAGGGCGAACGGCGCGATCGCGCCGAGCGCGCGGTTCAGAGCGCTGCCGCGGTGCGATTCCGGCGTGCCGGTCATCGATCCGGGGGCGACGCGGACCCGCTGCGTGGCTCGCTCGCGGCGCGCGCTCGCGCGACGATGAGCGCCGAATAGTCGTCGAGCCGCGGCGGCGGCCCGAAATCGTCGTACCCGGTGACGCACACGAGGTCGAAGTCCGCCGCGGCGAGGACCAGCTCGAGCTCGGCGGGGAAGAAATACCGCACCGTGTGCGTCTCGCTCGCTCGCCGTTCGCCGGAAGCATCGCGGCGAGTGAGCTCGTACGCGATGCGAACCGATTGCGAGTGCGGATCGTGAAGCGGGCG
>DATBBD010000760.1:0-10000 GCA_036271175.1 Polyangiaceae bacterium
TCTCGCTCGCCGCCCAGGACTACTTCTTCGAGGGCAGCAAGTGGCGGAAGGCCTACTTCAAGAACCTGACGAACCTCGTGCCGATCTCGCGCACCGGTTCGCTCCGTCAGAGCCTGCGTCGCGCCGGCTCGCTCATCGACGGCGGCGACGTCGTGCTCATTTTCCCGGAAGGGACGCGCACGCCGGACGGCGCCGTGCACGAGTTCAAGTCCGCGGTCGGTCACCTCGCGCTCCAGCATCACGTCGACATCTTGCCGGTGTGGCTCGGCGGCACGTACGGCGCGCTTCCGAAAGACGCAGCCGTCATTCGGAGCCGGAAGCTCACCGTGCGCATCGGGCCGCCGCTCGAGTACGCCGAGCTCCGCCGGTTGACCGACGGCATGGGTCCGTCGGACGCGTCGCGAACCGTTGCCCGGCTCACGCAGCGCGCGGTCGTCGCGCTCGGACGTGGACAGGTCCTCGACACGAAGACGCTCGGCGTCGACGACCTCGACGAACGCGACGAAGATCAGTCGATGGAGCGGCTCTTCAAGGAGCTCGAGCATCGCTTCGTCGCGGGGAGCGTGACCGATCCGATCAGCTTCTATTTCTCGCTCGGCAAACGCGAACGCTGGACGGTCAAGGTCACGCCCGAGAGCTGCGAAGTGAGCGCCGGCAAACCGACCGGGGACGCGGACTGCGTCTTGAAAACGACGCCGGCGATGTTCGCGCGGATCGTCCGCGAGGCGTACACGCCGACGCCCGGCGAGTTCATGTCCGGCACGATCAAGAGCAACAACATCGCGCTCCTCATGACGTTCCAGAAGGTGTTTCAGCTCGCGGGAGACAGCTCCTAGTGGCGAATTACTGGGTCGGTGGCGCGACCGGTTTTCTCGGCGCTCACGTCACGTCGTGCCTCCTCGCGGACGGCCATCGCGTCGTTCCGATCGCGCGCGGCGCGGGCGAGGTGCACGGCGTTCGGGTCGTCCCGGTCGACGTGCTCGACGCGTCCGAAGTCGAAGCGAGCGCTCGCGGCACCGACGGCGCGTTCTTGCTCACCGGAAAAGTGTCACGCGATCCCGCCGATGCCGAGGAGCTCTATCGCGCGAACGTACTCGGCACGCGTTCGGCGCTCGCGGGGCTGCGCGCCGCAGGGGTTCGACGCGTCGTCGTCGCGAGCACCAGCGGCACCATCGCGCTCTCGAAAGAGCCGCGGACCTTCGACGAAAATGGCGAGCCGCCGCGCGAGCTGATCGCGCGGTTTCCGTACTATCGCTCGAAGTATTTTGCCGAGCTCGACGCGCTCGAGGCGAACCAGCCGGGGTTCGAGGTCGTCGTCATGAACCCGTCGCTCCTGCTCGGTCCGGGCGATCTGCGCGATTCATCGACGGAAGACGTGCGGAAATTTCTCGCCGGCGACGTCCTCGCGGTACCGCGAGGCGGCCTCGCGTTCGTGGACGTGCGCGATGCAGCGCGGGCGTTCGTTTCCGCGATGGACCGCGGTCGACCGGGGCAGCGGTACCTGGTTTCGGCGGCGAACCTGACGGTCGAAGCGTTCTTGCGACGACTCGAACGGCTCACCGACGTTCCGGCACCGCGCATGCCCTTGCCGCGTTCGAGCGGGCTCGCCGTCGAGGCGACGCGGCTCTTCACGAGCGTCGTCGAAGCCATCGGTGGGCAAGCGCCGGTCGACCCAGTGAGCGTCGAGATGGCGCAATATTTCTGGTACTGCGACAGCCGGAAGGCGATCGACGAGCTCGGCTTTTCTCCTCGCGATCCGATGGAGACCTTGCGCGACACCGTCGACGATCTGGTCCTTCGCGGCGTCGTGCTCCCGCGCGGGCCACGCTGGGAGACCGCGGGCGCGTCGAGCGACGGCTTTTCGCGGCTCGGTCCGTCGTGAGCGCGTCGCTCGAACAGCCCTTCTCATGAACGACGCGCGCGAGCGCCTCTCCGCGGAGCTGGAGACCGCGGCCGTGCGCGCGATTCGCGCGACCTACGCCGACCTGAACGGGACGTTCTTTCGCGGCGTGCTCCGCCGTCCGACGATCGAGCTCTCCGACGCCGAATCGCGCCTCGGGCGATGGGTGCGCTCGCACCGCCGGCTCGAGATCGCGCGGTCGCTCCTGTCTCGATACGGCTGGGGCGTCCTCGTCGAGGTGCTCAAGCACGAGATGGCGCACCAATTCGTCGACGAAGTGCTCGGCGCCGTCGACGAGGCCGCGCACGGTCCGTCGTTTCGCAAGGTCTGCGAGGAGCGCGGCATCGACGCCCGCGCCGCCGGCATTCCGGCTTCCGGTCGGGACCAGGTGCGGACGCCGATCCTCGAACGCGTCGCGAAGCTCCTCGCCCTCGCGGAGAGCGCGAACGAACACGAATCTCAAGCGGCGATGCGCGCCGCACAGAAGCTCATCCTCAAATACAATCTCGACGAGGTGAGTCGCGGCGGCGACTGCAGCTTCCGTCACCTCGGGCGCCCCACCGGCAGGGTGTCCGAAGCCGAGCGCGTGCTCGCGAACCTCCTGGCCGAGCACTTCTTCATCGACGCGATCTGGGTACCCGTGTGGCGCGCCGACGAAGGCAAGCGCGGCAGCGTGCTCGAAGTGTGCGGGCGACTCGAGAACCTCGAGACCGCGGAGTACGTGCATTCGTTCCTCGAGAGCACCGCGTCCCGGCTCTGGCGCGAGCACAAGAAGCGCCATCGCTTGCGCGCGAACCGCGATCGCCGCGCGTATCTCGCCGGCGTGATGGCCGGCTTTCGCGCGCAGCTCGACGAACAGGCGCAGCGCAACGCCGAAGAAGGGCTGGTCTGGGTCGGCGATGCGGGCGTCGCGGACTACTTCAAGAAACGACACCCGCGCATTCGCTGGACGCGCCACGCCTCGAGCCGCGACTCCACCGCGCACCGCGAGGGCGTCGAAGCCGGCAAACGCATCGTCCTCCACCGCGGCGTCCGCGCCGGGCCGAGCGGCGCCGTGCGTCTCTTACCCGCTAGAAAGTAAGCGCCTCGAGACGCGAAACGCGTGGGGAAGAGGTAGGGCGAGAGCTAAGGCGAGAGGACGAGGGAAGGGGGGCTGCCTCGTGGTAGATCGCGTGCACCAGTTCTGTTCGTCGCTCCGCCACACGGCGTGGCTCAAGCGGGCGAAGAGCGAAAAAAAGGAAGCCGCCGGCGTCACGAGCCGATGGACCGAACCGCAGAGATTGAACCGCGGAGACGCAGAGGCCACAGAGATCAGAGAGGATCAGGAGTCCCGCGACGTCAGGTCGACGCGCCTGAGGAGTCGTTCAGCAGACGCAATCTGATTCAGTCGGATCCGATCCGATCCGGCGCGAAACCCCTGCGAGCAGATCTCGAACGGGCAGGGCCCCGTTCGACGCCAGACCATGATCAGTCTTGGCAGGCCAGATCGCGATCCACCAATGAAGCGCGTGTGAAGCTACCGGCGAGCCCGGCGCGGGTCGGCGGCACGCGCGCGACGCTGCTTCCGAATCAAAAAACCAATCCTCTCAATACCTGGGCACGGCCGGATCAATCTCTACTGACCACGCATCGATGCCGCCGGCGAGGTTCTGCACGTTTTTGAAGCCTTGTTGCAGGAAGTACTCGGCGGCTTGTTGCGAGCGGCTGCCGCGGTGGCAGTGAAACACGATCGGCGTCTCCTTCGGGAGGCCGAGGATGTACTGCTGCACGTCGCGATCGAGGAGACGCGACCCATGGATCTCCGCGATCTCGCGTTCGGCGGGGGAGCGCACGTCGAACAGTTCGACCTTTTCGCCAGCGTTGAATCGCTGCTGGAGATCTCGCGGCGCTAGCTGACGAACCTTGGGGGGCTCGTTCGGGTTGTCGATCTTGAACGCGGAGCCTTCGGGCGTGTCGACGTAGTCG
The DNA here is from genome assembly GCA_036271175.1 of Polyangiaceae bacterium. GTDB lineage: Bacteria > Myxococcota_A > Polyangia > Polyangiales > Polyangiaceae > DASZVB01. Next base: position 3,866 of record DATBBD010000760.1, read on the forward strand.
ATGACCGTGCCGTTCGCGCGCTTGGCGCTCGCGCGATCGAGAAGGAGCTTCACTCCCGCCTCGACGACGATGTCTTTCGGTTGCTGCGGGCCGATCGAGAGCCCGTGATTGAACTTGGCGTCGACCTCGAAGCGCACCCCTTCCTGGGGTGACTCGAGCGCAGATTGGAGTGCTTGCGCGGCTCGCGGCGTGACGGTGATCTTCGGCGGCTCGACCTCGGCGACTTCGACGCCGAGCTTCTCTTCGAGCTCACCCGAACCGTACATCTCTTTAATGATGTCGCAGCCACCGACGAACTCGCGCCGGACGTAGAGCTGCGGGATCGTCGGCCAGTTCGAGAACTCCTTGATGCCCTCGCGAATCTCCGGACTCGAGAGCACGTCGACGGTCGAGTAGGGGACGCCGAGCGACCCGAGGATCTGAATGACCTGCGCCGAGAAACCGCAGCGCGGCGCGGCGGGCGTGCCTTTCATGAACAGCACGACGTCGTTGCCTTCGAGGGTCGACTGAATCGTTTGGCGAGTGCTTTCTTCCATTTCCAATTCTCTGATGGGGCAAAGGCCCGAGCGCGTCAATCATGGTATAGACGCGCCCGTGGTCAACTCCGAATCCAGGGCGATCGGCGACGTGAGACTGCCCGACGGTTGGATGGCCGCGCTCGGAATCGAGATCGTGAAGATGGATCTCGAAGAAGTCGTCGCCGAGTGGACGATCGACCATCGCCATCTGCAGCCCTTCGGCATCGTGCACGGCGGCGTGCACTCGGGTGTCGTCGAAACCGTCTGCTCCCTCGGCGCCGCGCTCCACGCCGCACAGCACGGGAAGATCGTCGTCGGAGCCGAAAACCACACTAGCTTTTTGCGCCCCGCCAAGAGCGGACGTTTGCGCGCCGTGGGCAAGCCCGTTCAGGTCGGTCAGAGGGCGCAGCTCTGGGAAGCCTCCATTACCGACGAGAAGGGGCGCTTGGTTGCCACGGGACGAGTTCGGCTCTTCGCTCTCGACGCGCCACCGCCCGGCGTTTGACACGAGGCGTCGACGCCACACCCTACACGGGCGAGCAGGCCCGGTTGCTTCGCGAGCTCACGCAACGCAGCGCGAAGCACAGCGATCCGCCGGCGGATATGTGCAAAGCTCTGGTGGGAGTTTTCATGACGTTAACCGACGACTTTCAGCCCGAGCTCCGGAACCTGGTGGATCTGCTCAATCATGGGGTCGGGCGCTTCGCCGACCGCCAGCTCTTCGGAGTGCCGCAGAACGACGGCAGTTTCGAGTGGAAGACCTTCGGCGAATTCGCCCGGCTCGTCGACCAATTCCGCGCGGGGCTCGCGGGCCTCGGCGTTCAGCGCGGCGATCGTGTCGCGGTGATTTCCAACAATCGCCTCGAGTGGGCGGTCGGCGCGAACGCCTGCTACGGCCTCGGCGCGAGCTACGTGCCGATGTACGAGGCGCAGCTCGACGAAGAGTGGAAGTACATCCTCGCCGACTCGGGCGCCAAAGTGTGTCTCGTCGCGGATTCGAAGATCGAAGCGCGCATCCACAAAATGGAGAGCGCGCTCCCCGCGCTCGAGCACGTGATTTGCTTCGACGGCGAAGTATCGAATCCGAACACCTACGCGGCGCTGATGGCCTTGGGCGCGACGCATTCGGTCCCGGCGCTCCGGCCCGACGACTCGGACATCGCTTGCCTCATCTACACGTCGGGCACGACGGGGAAGCCCAAGGGCGTTCGCCTCACGCATTTCAACCTGGCGAGCAACGTGAGCGCGCTCCTCACGATGGTCGATATGAACAACGCCGATCGCGGCGTGTCGTTCTTGCCCTGGGCGCACGTCTTCGGCGGCTGCGTCGAGATGAACCTCTGCATCGCGACGGGCGGGTCGACGGTCATTTGTGCCGACCCGACGAAGCTGGTCGAGTACCTGCCGCGCGTCAAACCGACGATCTTGTTCGCGGTGCCCCGCGTCTGGAACCGCATCTACGACGGCGTGAACAAGAAGATGGCGACCCAGCCGAAGGCCATCCAGTGGGTGTTCTCGACGGCCCTCAAGGCCAAGAAGAAGCGAAAGGCCGGACAATCGCCGTCGCTGCTCGAGCGCTTCGCGATCATGGTGGCCGACAAGGTCGTCTTTCCGAAGATCACCGGAGCGTTCGGCGGAAATCTCCGGTTTGCGTGCTCCGGTGCCGCGGCGCTCTCGCGCGAGGTCGCCGAGTTCATGGAGAGCCTCGGCATCGAGGTCTACGAGGGCTACGGCATGACCGAGACCAGCGGCTGCACGACGGCGCAACCCATGGGGAAGGTGAAGCTCGGCTCCGTCGGCAAAGCGATCCCCGGCATTCGGCTCGAGATTGACAAGACCGCGCTGGGCTCGCACGGCGAAGACGGCGAGATCATCGTGCACGGCATGGGCGTCATGCCCGGCTACTACAACCTCGAAGAGGTCACGCGTCAGACGATGACCCCCGACGGCGGCCTGCGCACGGGCGACCTCGGGCACATCGACGAAGAGGGATATCTCTTCATCACCGGCCGCGTGAAAGAGCTCTACAAGCTCGAGAACGGCAAGTACGTCGCCCCCGCGCCGCTCGAAGAGAAGCTCACCTTGAGCCCCTACATCGCGCAGTGCGTGATCTTCGGCTCCGACAAGCCGCACAACGTCGCGCTGATCGTGCCGGACATGGCGGCGCTCTCGGTTTGGGCCAAGAGCCAGGGGATCACCGTCGACGGCGAGGCGCTCCTCGGCGATCCCACCGTGCGCCGGCTGCTCGAGACCGAGGTCGACAAGTACAGCAAGGACTTCAAAGGCTTCGAACGCCTGAGGGACTTCGTGCTCGATACCGATTTGATGAGCATGGAAAACGGGCTCCTCACGCCCACCTTGAAGCTCAAGCGCGCGAAGGTCGTCGCGAAGTACCAGGACGTGTTCGACTCGCTCTACCCGGCGCCGCCGTCGAATCGACCCGAGCCGCGTGCGTCGTACATTCGCGAAATTGCGCCGGCGAGGCCCGCCGCACGCAGCGCCTAGGAGTCCGTCGGGCACGGCGCAACGACGTGTGACGCGACGTCGCGCGACGCGACGCGACGGCTGAGCCTGCGGCAAGAGAACACCGCGACGATGTGGGCGAAAGACGCAGCACGTCTTAGTTCGTGCGCAGTCCGCCGCTCGTTTTCTCCATCTCGCCGCGGCGCGAAGCGCGGCTTAGAGTTCAGGGAACGATGGTCATCTATTGGCTTCGTCATCGCGGAACCGCGTACCCGGTCCATCGCGGCGACTGCGTGCTCGGGCGTAGCCCGCATTGTTTCCTCGTGCTGAGCTCCGAACAGGTCTCGCGCGAGCACGCCGTGGTGCGGCTCGTCGCTCAGGGCGTCGAAGTGGAGGATCTCGGAAGCCGGAACGGCACTCGGATCAACGGGCGCGAGGTCTCGGGGACTCAGAAGCTCGAGGCCGGCGACGTCATCGAAGTGGGCGGAGAACGACTCGAAGTCATGCGTCGCGTGAGCCGCGACCAATCGCAGACCGAACAGAGTCCGGCGCCGGAAGATCCGGCCGCTAAGGCCCAGCGCAACATCCTCGAACTGATCGAAGAGCTCGCCGCGCGCGCCGCCGACGCTCACGAGCGCGGCCCGCTGGTGAAGACGATTCACGGCCTGGTCGAGACGTTGATCCAGAGCACGGAACGGAGCGGGCGCCTCTTGAATCGCGGCGAAGCGATCCGGCTCGTGTCGGTGACGCGCGTCATCGCCGGTTGGTCCGCCGACAAGGCGATGGCCGACTGGAGCAAACACGTCGCGCGCGCCGTCGGGCAAAATTGATCCGTGCCCGCTCGCGCAGCGAGCCCGCGAAGGCGGGGGGGGGAGCGGTCGCGAAGCGAGCCGCGGGGGCGAAGGGCCCCCCGATTAAAAAGCGAGCCCGCGAAGGCGGCGGGGGGAGCGGTCGCGAAGCGAGCCGCGGGGGGCCAAGGCCCCCCAACAAATCAAAGCTCGTTTTTGAGTAGCTCGAGGAACGTCCTCGCTGCCGTCGAGAGCTCGCGCGTTCTTCGATAGATCGCGCCGAAGGGGCGTTTCAGCGGCGGCCCGGTGAAACGGCGCGCCGCGAGCGTGCCCGCCCGTACTTCGGCGGCGAGAGCAGGCGCGGGAAGAATGGAAACGCCGAGGCCGGCTTCGACCGATCGCTTGATGGTCTCGATGTTGTCGAGCTCCATCACGTACGTGACGCTCGCTTTGCCGCGGAGGAGGCGATCGACGAAGCGCCGCGTGGGAATGTCGCGATCGAATCCGACGAACGGCGAGCCGTCGAGATCGGTGAGGCTGACTTTTTTTCGGCGCGCGAGGGCGTGATCCGGAGCGGTGACGAGCCAGAGCTCGTCTTCGCCGAGCGGCACGATTTCGAGCTCTCGACGTCGTTTCGGAAGCGCGACGATCCCGAAGTCGACCTCGCCGGCGAGGCAAGCATCATAGACGTGATCGGTGCGCCGGTATTCGAGGCGCAGGTTCACCTCGGGGTGCAACGACAGCGACTTTTTCATCGCCGGCGGGAGCGTGTGGAGACCGACGCTGTACACCGTCGCGACGCGGACGCTGCCGGCGACTGCGTTCGGACGTTCGAGGAGACGCCGCTCGACCTCGGAGAACCGCTCGAGCAGCGGTTTCACTTCGGCGTAGAGCACGGTGCCGGCTTCAGTCGGGCTCGCGCCGATGCGCGGTGCGCGGTCGATCAATTTGCGCTTGTAGCGCGCTTCGAGCGCACGGAGCTGCTGGCTTACCGCCGATTGGGTCACGTGGTTCAGCTTCGCCGCGCGCGAGAGGCTCTTCGTCTCGACCAGATCGCAGAACGTCTTCAAGGTCTCGAGGTGCACGTAATTATAATAGCAACTTATTAAATGAGTGAACGGATTGAATATGACTAATTGATGACGGGGCGCTATCCACTTCGCGAGGCCTCGAACGAAACGAGGCCGAAGGAGCTCGAGATGAAGCGCGTTGCTCTCTTGTGGCGAAGTTCCGTCGGAAAAAAGGCGCTGACGTCGCTGTCCGGCGTCTTGTTCTTTGGGTGGATCTGCCTGCATTTGCTGGGTAATTTGACGGCGTTTTCCGGCGCAGCCGCCATGAACGGCTACGCGGCGTCGCTCCGGCACGCCGCGCCGCTGCTCTGGCTGTCGCGCCTCGTGCTGTTCGCCGCCGTCGCGCTGCACGTGGTCTCGTCGCTGTCGCTCGCCAGGGCGGCGCGTGCGTCGCGGCCGCAATCGATCGCGCGGCGGCCTCGGCGGAGCTCGACGTTCGCGTCACGGTCGCTTCGCGTCGGCGGCCCGCTGCTGCTCGGCTTTCTCGTGTTCCACCTCGCGCATCTGACGTTCGGTGTCGGAAATCCGCATTTCGTCCCCGGTCGGGTCTACGAAAATGTCGTGTCGGGCCTGCGGTCGCCGGGGGCGGCGACCGTGTACGTCGTCGCTGCGGCGCTCGTCGGGTTGCATCTGCATCACGCGCTCTACGCGGCGCGAACGAGCCTCGGCATCGCGCCGCCGTCCGACGGAAATGCGCGACGTCCCGTCGCCGTGGCAATCGCACTCGCCGTAGCGGTCGGGTTTGCGTCCGTGCCGCTCGCTGTCGCCTTCGGAGCCCTTCGATGAGCGCGCCGTCGTTGGCGCCCGCGCCGTCGATCGCCGATCGCGAAGGACGGAACGAGTCGGCGCTCAGTTCGAACGTGCCGTCGGGGCCGCTCGCCGAAAAATGGACGCGGCGTCGATCCGAGCTTCGGTTGGTTGGTCCGACTTCGAAGCGGCGCTTTCACGTGGTCGTCGTGGGTTCGGGGCTCGCCGGCGCCTCCGCCGCGGCCGGCCTTTCGGAGCTCGGATACCGGGTGACGTGTCTCTGTTTTCAAGACTCGCCGCGGCGCGCGCACAGCGTGGCCGCGCAAGGCGGGATCAACGCCGCGAAGAACTACCAGAACGACGGCGACAGCGTCGAACGGCTCTTCAAGGACACTCTCTCGGGTGGCGACTACCGAGCGCGCGAAGCGAACGTGTACCGACTCGCGGAGCTGTCGACGAACATCATCGATCAGGCCGTCGCGGTCGGCGTTCCCTTCGCGCGCGAATACGGCGGGCAGCTCGCGAATCGGTCGTTCGGCGGCGCGCTCG
>DATBBD010000761.1:0-7201 GCA_036271175.1 Polyangiaceae bacterium
TAAGTTCCATCCCGTCGCTGTCGATCCCCTCGAGGCGCCCTTTCCCAGCTCTCGGGGAGCTCGAGGGGAGCTCCGCTCCCCTCGAACGAGATAGTCACGACGGAGCTCGTCGGGCTTTGCCCGACAGGCTCCTAGGCCCTCTTGCTCCCCGAGTGTTCTGGGTCTAGCCTCCGCCGCGATGAAAAGGACGCGCTGCATGCTAGGTGCGACGTTGGTCTTGGGGGTCGTTACGCTCGCCGGCTGTGGCACCGGGACGTACAAGATCCCGAACGTCGCGCCCGTGGTGAAACCGAAGCCCGGAGACGATCTGCTCGAGAGCATCGAGAACGGTGATTCGACCCCCGACACCACGGCCTCGAGCTCGCCGAGCGCACCGTCGTCGCCGCCGCCAGCGTCTTCGGATTCGACGGACTCTTCGTCGTCGTCCTCGACGGACTCTTCCGACAAGCCGGAGCACTCCGGCAAGCATCACGGCAAGTAGCGTTGCCGTAACTCCGGGTCCGTCGCATGCGTGCCGTCGTTCTCGATCGCACGGGCGGACCCGAGGTGCTCGAGTGGCGGGAGGTTCCGGATCCTGTCGTCGGACCGGACGACGTCCTGGTTCGCGTGCGCGCGTCGGGAGTGTGCGGTCGCGACGTGATCGATCGGCGCGGTGGCTTTCCGGCGATGAAGCTGCCGGTCATTCTCGGACATGAATTCGCCGGCGAGGTCGTCTCCGTCGGCAACGCGGTGACCGCCTTCGCCGTGGGCGATCGCGTCGCGAATCTGCACCGTCCGTTTTGCGGCGCCTGCGACGCCTGCGTGAGCGGCGAAATCCCCGATTGCACGAGCGCCTGGCAGAGCTTCGGCCACACGATCGACGGCGGCTATGCCGAGCTCGTCGCCGTTCCCGAAAAAGCACTCGTCGCCGTTCCGTCCGACATCGGCTTCACCGACGCCGCGTCCGTCGGATGCACCGCCGCCGTCGCGCTCCGTGCGCTGCGCCACGAAGCCGGGCTGCAACTCGGCGAGACGGTCTTGATCACCGGCGCGAGCGGCGGCGTCGGGATGCAGGCGATTCAAATTGCCAAAGCGATGGGAGCTCGAGTGATCGCGCTCACCTCGGCGCCCTCGGAGAAGGCAGCGGCGCTTCGTGGTGCGGGCGCCGACGACGTCATTTCATCCGCCGATTCGTTTCACGAGACGGTGCGGAGCGTCTCGGGTGGCGGCGTGGACGTCGCCCTCGAGCTCACCGGAAGCGCGACGTTCGAGGGTGCGCTCCGCAGCCTTCGCCGTCGCGGTCGACTCGTCATCGTCGGAAATATCCGAACCGAAAAGGTGCGGTTCAATCCGGGCGCGCTCCTCTTGCAAAGCCTCCGGATCCTGGGAAGCCACGGGTTCACGCCGAGTGACCTCGGCGATTGCTTCCGACTGATGCAGAAGGGCGGGCTTCGGACGGTCATCAGCCGAACACTCCCTCTCGAGCGAGCCGCCGATGCGCACGTTGCCCTGGCGAATCAAGCCGTAGTCGGGCGCATCATACTGGTGCCTTGACCCTGCTTCCCGTGGGCCGAGACCCGCGGGCCGATTGTCCCACAGTAAGGTTTGACGCTTCGCGTTGCATCCCGTGCTTGACGATGACGGATGACCGACGAAGATAACTACCTACACCATCCGGCCGGCCGTAGCGGAACGCAAGGCACTGGTTCCCATCTTCAAAACTCGTAGCGAGGCTAAAAAATGTCGGCAAACACGGCGCTGATCGAAGAACCGATGGCAAGCGAAGAAAACGCGACGGACTCCGTCGCGCCACGTGCGGTGGATTGGAACAATACGCGCGTGTCGGCGATCTTGAACGCCGCAGCGAAGTGCTTCGCGCGCAAGGGGTTCAGCGGCACCACGCTCGCCGAGATCGGCAAGGAGCTCGGGCTCAGGAAGAGCATCGTCCACTACTACTTCGCGAGCAAAGCCGCGCTCATTCACGAAGTTCAGAGCTTCACGTATCACAAGTACCTCGACCGCGTTCGCGCCGTGCTTGCGACGAGCAAGGAAACCAGCGGGGGTGGCCGGGCGATGGATGCGCTGCGTTCGCTCTGGCAGGTCCGGTCTTCGACGAACGTCGGACTGAATATCGAAGTGTGGAGCGCGTCGCGTAACGACCCGGAGCTTCGCCGTCGCGCCGCGGCGCTCCTCGGCGAAAAGCGCCGCCTCGTCACCGAAGGCATCGTCGCGGCGATCGGCGAGTCGTCGAAGCGCGTCGAGACCGAAGCCCTGTCGTCGTTGATCCTCGCGGTGCTCGATGGGCTCAGCGTCACGACCTACATCGAAGGCGAAGGCGCCAAGGCCGACGACGCCTATCGGCTGTTCCTCTACTTGTTGCGCCTCGGCGTGGAAGAGCTGGAAGCCGACCAGAAGTCGGCCACGGCCTGAGCGTGCGAGTCGTCGCCGAGCGATGACGGCGCGGAACGTCTTCGACGGAATCGAGGGGCAACCCGCCGCGCTCGAGACCATCCAAGGAGCGCTCCGGCAGGGGCGCGTTCATCACGCCTACCGGTTCGAAGGCCCCGACGGCGTCGGCAAGGAGAAGGTCGCCTTCGCGCTCGCACAGTCGCTGGTCTGCGAGCGGGGCGGGCCGTTCGGCTGCGGCGAGTGCAACGCCTGCCGGCGAGCGGTTCACCTCTCCGAGGACGATCCCGCCGTCCCGCGTCACCCCGACGTCGTGCTGGTGCAGCGCGGTCTTTATCCGCCTTCGGCGCTCGGAACCTCGACGCGGGAGACGTCCGGCATCGGCGTCGAACAGATCCGAAAAGTCGTGCTCGCCCGCGCCGGGTTCAGTCCTCACGAAGGGCGCGCGCTGGTCTTCATCGTGCGCGACGCGCACGAGCTCACTCAACAAGCCGCGAACGCGCTCCTGAAGACCCTCGAAGAGCCCGCGCGGAGCGTGCACTTCGTCCTGATCACCAGCCATCCGCGACGCTTGCTCGACACGATCCGGTCGCGCACGCTCGCGGTGCGATTCGGCCCGCTCCCCGACGACCTCGTCGCGCGCATTCTCGAGCGCCACGGAAAGCCCGCGGTGGCGGTCGATCTGGCCGGCGGAAGCGCCTCCGCGGCGCTGTCCTTGTCCGAGGACGACACTGCGAACGTCCGTGCCGAGTTCGTGAACGGCGCGCTCGCGGCGCTCGCGGCGCCCGATCTGGGTTCGGCCATCGCGTTTGCCGGATCGCGACCCGAGCAACGCGATGATTTGAAGCAGCGGCTCGAAGAGCTGTCGATTCACTTCGCGCGAGAAGCACGAAAGGTCGTCGGCGCCGACGCCGACGTCGCGGAACGCCACGCGCGACGGCACGCCGTCGTCGTCCGGACGCTCGACGCCGTGGAGCGCAATGCGCAACCCGGGCTCGCTCTCGAATCGATGATCGCGGAGCTACGCGCCGTCTGACAGCACGCGGTGCAGTTCGGCGGCGCGACGCTGCACGCCGGAGGCTCCGTCGTCGGGCAAGAGACCGCTGATCACCGCGGCGACCGGCGCCAGGCGAGCGACGTCGGAAGCGCGTCCTAGATCGACGCCGCCGATCGCGACGAGCGGGACGCGACCACGGCACCGCTCCGCCGCCGCGCCGAGACCGTCGAGCCCTACGACGGGGTCCGGATTGACCTTGGAGCGCGTCGCAAATATGGGACCGTACGCGACGTACGACGGCGCGGCCCGCAGCGCAGCGTCGAGCTGTGGCAGGTCATGCGTCGAAATGCCGATGCGCAGGTTCGGCGCAAAACGGCGGACGTCCGCCGGATCGAGATCCCCCTGCCCCACGTGCACGCCGTCGCACCCGGCGATCACGGCCACGTCGGGTCGATCGTTGGCGAAGAGCAGGACGCCGTGAGCGTGCGAAAATTCTCGAATCTGTCGCAGCCACTCCATGGTGTCGCGCACGCTCGCGTGCTTGGCGCGCAATTGAACCGCCGCCGGTCTCGCGCGACACACGCTCTCGGCGAACGGCAAGAGGGCGATCTTCTCGCGCGACAAGAAGTCCACGTCGATGATCGCGTAAAGGCCCCGCATCGAACGAAAGCCTACCGTATTCCGAGAACGCCAGTACCACCCCGGGTCATTCCCCAAAAGAACGACGCGCTCGCGTCGTCTTCCGGCGGTTGCAACCGAAGCCCGAATGAGTCACCGTCGGCGCATGAGGTTCGGAGCGCGCCTGACGGCGGGCGTCACATGCATCGCCCTGGGAAGCCCCGCCGCGGTGTCCGCGAAAGAGCCGAGTGCTCCGGCGATCGAAAAGCCGGCCGTCGCGCTTCGCCTCCAGCTGACCGACTCGGGTCCCGACGACCCGTGGCAGCTCCGGATCGAAAACGCGTCGTCGGTCCCGGTACGAGTCGTCGACGACCCACGCTTGCTGTGGCTCGACGTCGTGAGACCCGGACAAAAGAAGGACAAATCGTGCACGCTGCCGGACGAATTGCGTCCCAAGGGCGAGCCGGACAGCGCTTTCAAAGACCTCGCGCCGGGCGAGGCGATCACCAAAGAAGTCGATCCGCGATTTTATTGCTTCACCCCGGGAAAGCAGGAGGTGCTCGTGCCGTCCGCGCAGATCACTCCGCACTATGGTTGGCCGGACAAGACTCGAACGACGTGGCACGGCGGTCATCGTGCGGAAGAAAAGCTGCCCGCGGAGCCCCCCTACGTCGCCAAGCCGGAGGACGACGGACCGGTCGGGCCGACGAAGAACGTGAGCGGCGATCCCGTGATCCTCGGACCGAGCTACGCCGCGTGGTCGAGCGATGCGCCGGCGGATCCCGACGATGTACCGCCGCCGGACGAACCGGTGCTCGAATTCGTGCGCGGCTCCGACGCCCGCAACGAACGCTCGGCAACGGTGACCGTTCGTGTGAAGAACCCGGCGGGCAAGAGGGCCGTGCTCTACTTCCGCCGTTCGCTCCTCTCCTTCGAAGTGCTGTCGCGTAGCGGCACCGCGAGATGCGACGCCGACGCGGGCAACCGCAATCCCGAGCAGATCGACTTCACCACGATCCGGCCGCGCGGCTCGCTCACAGTGACCACTCGATTGGTCGAAACTTGTCCGCGCGGCACCTTCATCGAGCCCGGGCTCTACGTGATCCGCGCCGAGCTCGACGCCAGAAAATACGATTCCGACAACACCGACGGCGTGGACACCAGCGTCGACGCTTTCGCCGGCACCTTGAAGACGGCGCGCCCCGTCACCGTGAGGGTGCGCCGTTCACTCCAGCTGATCCACAACCGCCCGGTGTTCACGCCTCCGGGCGGAGCGCCGGCCATGCCGCAGCCGAGCCCGCCGTTCCCCGGTCAGATCCAGCCGCCCCCGCCGATGCCCGCGCCGCCTCCGCCGCCCCCGCCTCCGCCGCCCTCCGACGACTCGACGCAGCAGTGACGACGATTTTCTGGGGGACCTTGTCCCCCGCGGCTCGCTGCGCGACCGCTCCCCCTGCCGCTTCGCGGGCTCGCTTCGCTCGCGGGGGGCGCCGCAGGCGCCGCGCCCCGGTACTGCGCGGGCCGTAGTAGTGCGATAGCTTCTACGACGAGATGGTCGAGCCGCCGTCCACGACCAGGTTCTGACCGGTCACGAACGCGCCGGCCTTCGACGCCAGAAAGACGACCGCGCCGGCGATGTCGTCCGGTTCGCCGATGCGCCGGAGTGGATACGTCGACACCGCGCGCGCGTGAATCTCGGGGTTTTCCCAGAGCGCTCGCGCGAAATCGGTGCGGACCAATCCGGGTGAGACGGCGTTCACGCGGACGTTGGACGGACCCCATTCTACGGCGAGGTTCCGCGCCATCTGCATGTCCGCGGCCTTGCTGATGCCGTACGCGCCGAGCGCCGCGCTCCCCTTGAGCCCGCCGATCGACGAGACGAGGATCACCGCGCCGTCTCGCCGCGCGGCCATTTCCGGGATCACCATCTGACAGAGCCAGTGGTTGCTCCGGATGTTCACGTTCATCACCTTGTCGAACGCGGTGTCGGGGATCGACTGGCTCGTGCCGTAGTGTGGATTGACGGCCGCGTTACACACCAGGACGTGGATCTCGCCGTACGCTTTCCGCGACTCGGACACGAGCCGCTCGAGCTCGTCTTTGCGCGAGATGTTGCAGGCGACCGCGGTCGCTTCGCCCCCCTTGCCGCGGATCTCGTTCACGACGGCCACGCAGTCGTCGAGCGTCCGGCTCGACACGACGACCTTGCCGCCGTGCTCCGCGGCGCGGACGGCGATGGCTTTGCCGATGCCCTTCGAGGCGCCGGTGACGACGACGGTCTTCCCGGTGAGGTCGAACAGCGACGTCACGAGCCGGCCGCCTCGAGGCTCGCGTCGTAGGCGGCGAACGTCTTACCTTCGCTCGCCAAGCGCTCGAGGAGCGCCGATGGCGTCCACACCTTGCCGTGGCGCTCGCGGAACTCCTTCACCTTGGCGAGCACCTTCGCGAGCCCCACGGTGTCCGCGTAGAACATCGGACCGCCGCGATATGCCGGAAAGCCGTACCCGTTGATCCACACCGTGTCGATGTCCGAGGCGCGGAGCGCGATCTTCTCGTCGAGGATTTTCGCGCCCTCGTTGATCATCGCGTAGAGGCACCGCTCGAAAATCTCGTCGTTGTCTAGTTTTCGTCGCTCGATGCCGAGCTCCTTCGATACCTCGAGAATGATTTTCTCGACTTCGGGATCCGGGATCGGAGCGCGGCTTCCCGTTTCGTACTTGTAGAAGCCGGCGCTCGTTTTCTGGCCGTAACGGCCCATCTCGGCGAGGCGATCGGGCACCGCGCCGCTGTAGCGCTCGCCCGCGGGGGGCTTCGGCTGCGCCTTCCGAATGCGCCAACCTACGTCGAGGCCCGCGAGATCGCTCGTCGCGCAGGGACCCATCGCAAACCCGAACGAGGTGATGACCTTGTCGAGCTGCTCGGGCAAGGCGCCCTCCTGAATCAGGAAATTCGCCTCGCGATAGTATTGATGCAGCATCCGGTTGCCGACGAAGCCGTGGCAAACACCGACGACCACGCCGACCTTGCCGATGTCCTTCGACAGTTTGAGGGCGGTCGCGACCACGGTCTTGGAGGTCTTCTTCGCGCGAACGATCTCGAGCAGGCGCATCACGTTTGCCGGACTGAAAAAGTGGAGCCCGATGACCTGCTCGGGCCGCGACGTCGCTTCCGCGATGGTGTTCACGTCGAGGGTGGACGTGTTGG
>DATBBD010000762.1:0-3552 GCA_036271175.1 Polyangiaceae bacterium
TCGGTGAGCTCGAGGCGTTGGAGCGCCTCGCCGCCGACCGGGCGTGCGACGCCGACGCCGGTGCGGAACAGGACGCCGTGGTCGCGGTGATAGTCGGCGAGCGCCGCACCCATCGCGCCGCCGAGTGCGTGCGCGAGCGGCACTTCCGCGACGTCGATGACCGTGACGTCGAGGCCGAGCGCGCGCACCGACGCCGCGACCTCGAGCCCGATGAACCCCGCGCCGACGATCGCGACGCGGGGCGAACCGTCGAGCGCGCGCCGGATCGCGAGCGCGTCGTCGAGGGTGCGGAGCGCGTGGATGCGCGACGCACCGCGCGCCCACGGCGGGAGCTTTGGCCGCGCGCCGGTCGCGACCACGAGACCGTCGTAAGACAAGGCCGCACCGTCATTCAAATTCAAGAGCCGCTCGCGCGGGTCGAGCGACGTGGCGCGGCATCCGAGTCGCAAGTCGACCTCGAGTGCCGCGTAGTCGGCCTTGAGCGCGACGCGCTCTTCGGACCATTCGCCGCGGAGCACTTGCTTCGAGAGCGGCGGGCGATCGTAGGGAAGCCGGAGCTCGTCGCCGACCCACGTGATGCGGCCGTCGTAGCCGCGGCGGCGCAACGCTTCGACGGCGCGCAGGCCGGCGAGCGAAGCCCCGACGACGACCAGGTTCGAGAGCCGCATGCCCGGGACCGCTCAGCCTTCGACGCGGATCGCGCCGGTCGGGCACTCGCGGATGGCGCGTTCGACCTTCGGGCGGAGCGTCTCCGGCGGCGTCTCGTTCAGGATGTAGAGAAAGCCGTCGTCGCGGACCTCGAACACCTCGGGCGCGGCTTCCGTGCAGAGGGCATGGCTCTGGCAAACGTCGAAATCAACAATGATTTTCATTGGTTCAACTCCTCTCTCGTGGCTTGAATAACCCGGGGGCATTGCCCTTTCAATCCGCGTGACGCTCGCTCCGTGGGCGATGCGACTCGACATACGGGCTCGTATCTGAACATTGACATACGGGCTCGTATCTGAAAAGCTAGATTCCGCTGGCGCATCGAGACACTCTTTCGGAGCACTCCATGAATCGAACCGCATCCGTCATGTTGCCCGCCGCGACGCCGATCCTCGGCGCGTTCCGGACGTGGTCGTTGCACCTGTTCGCGTTCGTGCTGCCGCTCGTGAACGTCGTGTTCCTCGTGTCGGGTCCGCACCGCTGGTGGAGCGCGCTCCTCTGGACGTCGCCGGTGTGGATCCTCGTCGCTGTCGACAACCGCAATCGTCCGGATTTTCGCCAGCCGCCTGAAGACATCGCGTCGTGGCCGTTCGATCTCCAGCTCTACCTTCTGACTGCGCTTCAGATCGTCAATCACGTGCTCGTCTGCGTGATGGCGTCGAAGCTCTCGGTGTCGTCGTGGGGCGGCGTCGGCACGACGCTCGCGAACCTCGTCGCGGTGATCATCGTCAGCGGGACGACCGCGGGGTATTCGGGCATCGTCACCGCGCACGAGCTCGTGCATCGCCGGAGCGCGGTCGAGCATTTCCTCGGCAGGCTGCTGCTCATGTTCGTCTGCTACGAGCAGTTCGCCACGGAGCACGTGCGCGGCCACCACCCGCGGCTCGGCACCGCCGAAGATCCGGCCACGGCGCGCTTCGACGAGCCGCTCAAGGACTTCATTCGCCGCACGATCCCCGCGCAGTTCAAGAGCGCGTGGCGTCTCGAAAAAATTCGGCTCGGCGACGAGCACATGAAGTGGAATGACCCACGCATGGTGCGCCACCGCGTGCTCCAGGGCGTGGTCGGCGAGGTGCTGATCGTGCTGGTGTTCTTGGCCGTCTTCGGTCCGCTCGCGGCGGCGTTTTTCCTCGTGCAGGCGCGTTCGGCGATCGCGCTGCTCGAGACGGTGAACTACATCGAGCATTGGGGCATCACGCGCGTCACGCGCGCGGTCACGCCGGTCGATTCGTGGGACACCGACAACGGCTTCACGCTCCGCACGCTCGTCGGCTTGTCGCGTCACGCCGACCACCACGCGCAGGCGTCGCGTCCGTTCCAGAAGCTCCGCTACTTCGAGCAATCGCCGAAGATGCCGCTCGGTTATTACGGCACCGTGCTTCTCGCGATGTTCCGAAACACCGAATACCGAAAGCGCGCGACGGCCGAGCTCGAGCGTTGCGGGCTCGGGCCGTTTCGAAAGCGCGAAGCATCGGGCGCTTCGTCCGCGCCCGTCGTGCTCGACGACTCCCACCGCGCGACCGGCATGGTCGCTTGAGTAGCGCGCGTTCGGGTTGCCACGCAGCAAACGCGCGCGGTTCGGGTCGCGCGACGACGCCATCCGCCGTGCGGCTTGGAATCGAGCGTCAGTGAAAGATCACGGCAGCCCTGTTGCAACATTCTGGTTCGAGCGGACATCGTTGCGATGGCCTCCGCTTCGGCTCAGAGTGACGCCGTGAACCGGTGGAACGATCGGTAGGCGGCCGTCGTTCGTGCGAGAAGAAGGATCTGTGGCGATGAAGTTCCGTGCCCCGACGTCGAGCCTGCTGGCCGCCTTTGCGCTCTTTGCGTGTAGTTCCAACAACGGTGCCCAAGCGCCAGGTACCGGTGCAGGCGGTTCGAGCGGTTCGACGTCATCGCTCTACACGCCAGGCTGTACCAACGCCCCGGCGTGCGGCACTTGCGGCTCGTGCATCCAGCAGTGCTTCTGTGTCGAGCAAGACATCGACAAGTGTTCGATGATTTGCGCCGATCCGGGAACCGGCGGGAGTTCGTCGGTTCCCCCCGGCGGCACGTCGACCGCGCCGACCGGGACGACGACTCCGCCGACCGGCACCACGACGCCGCCCACGGGGACGACGACTCCGCCGACCGGCACCACGACGCCGCCAACGGGAACGACGACTCCGCCGACCGGCACCACGACGCCGCCAACGGGAACGACGACTCCGCCCACGACGCCGCCGGCCAACGAGCTTTCGATCACGACGGTTCCTTTCGACGTCGCGCCCGGTGCCGAAGAATACAAGTGCCAGAATTTCCAGAACCGCGCGGGCCAGGACATCGCGATCGTCAAATCGCAGTCCTTCATGTCCGCCGGGTCACATCACATGTTCGTGTTCGACGACGCGAGCTTCAACACCGACACGAACGCCGTCGCCGATTGCTCGGGCTCCGAGTTCCACGACTTTTTGCTCTTGTCGCAGCAGCCGCAAGAGGTCGAAACGTATCCGGCCGGCGTCGGGCGGTCGCTCACGCAGAGCACCGGCCTCCGCGTGATTCTGCACTACCTCAACAACACCTCGAGCACGATCACCGCGCAGGTGAACGCGAAGTTCGACTGGGTGCAGCCGAGCGCCGTCACGTACCTCGCCGCGCAGATGGAGCTCAATCAGGGCATTTTGACGGTGCCGGAAGGGGTGAGCACGCAATCGCACAGCTACACGGTGCCGTACGACATCGACATCATGTACGCGATCAGCCACATGCATAAACGCGGCACTCACTTCCACGCCGCGACGAACACGAATCAGGTCATCTACGACGGGACGGTGTGGGACGAGCCGCAACCCACGCTCTATAACC
>DATBBD010000763.1:0-4989 GCA_036271175.1 Polyangiaceae bacterium
CGGCGAGGCCAGAATTTCGGTGAGGGCGTCGCCGAGCCTCGCGCCGGCGTTCCACACCGCGGTCCAGCGACGGCGTCGCTCATCGTCCGTGAAATCCGTGACGTCGCGACGCGACGGACGGCGGCCGCTCGGCAAGGTCGCGATGAAGGATTCCGACGGCGCGAGGAGGACGGTTCGGTCGAGCACGTTGCCGCGCGCGAGCCGGCGCCGGAGCGAGCGGTCGAACCATCCGGGCACGAGATGCGGATGGAAGTGTGGGTAGAGCACGAACCCCGTGGAGCGTTCGAAGGGAAGGACCGGGTGATAGTCGGTGAGCGCCGCGTCGCGGTACGGTCCAAGTGCGCCAGGAATCGAGACGCTGCGAACCAGAAAAGGAATGGCTGCCGATGCCGTCAGCACCGACGGCAGATTCTCGACGTTGAGCGCGGCGTGCTCGGTCGGAAAGTCGGTGAGCGCCGACAGCGGTCCAGGCTCACCGCGGCTGTGGAACGCCACCCGCGTCAGTTGAAGACCGAGCCCGCGACGGCTCACGAAGTTCGTGGCCGCCGCGAATCCGAGCCCAGCGACGAGGAGCGACCGGCGTTCGCTCGCGGCGAGCCCTCGGCAGCGATTCGTCGGAATATGCAGGCGAAACGCGGCGTGGTCGGCGATGGTTGCCGCATCGTCGCCGAGTACCGTTGCGACCACCGCGTGTGCCATGTGCGACAAGCGACGCCGGCGGGCGCGTCCCAGATCCCTCGCGCAGAGGTATGTCGCTGCAATCCGGCTGCGGCAACCAGGACGTCGAAATCGTCGAGCGCGAGACCACGACGCTGCACGTGCTCGAACGCAGATTTACTCGCGAGGATCCGGAGTGGAGCCTCCATGTCGTCCCCACGATAGTACGCGAGCGTCGTCGCCATGCGTGCGTCACTCGAAAGTGGCGCTCATGTAACAGTCGTGAAAGCGCGCTCGCGTGCACAGTGCCGCGTGGCGCCCATGACGAAAATCGAACGGAACGTCGCGCTCGTCGCATGCGCGCTGCTGTTCGTCGCGTTCGCCGCTGCGCGCTATTTGCCCATGGTCGATTTGCCCCAACACGCCGGGCAAATCAGCGTGTGGTTACACATGGGCGATCCGGCGTTTCCTGCGTCGCGCGACTTCGCGCTGAATCTGCGCACGCCGTACCTCACTGCGTATCTCGCGGCGTGGCTCGCCGCGAAATGGCTCGGCGCCGTGCCGGCGCTGAAAGTCGTCGTGTGGCTCTCGATCGTCGCGCATTTCGGCGCGTTCGCGCTCCTCGTTCGGCAGCTCGGCTACCCGTCGTGGCTCTCGCTCCTCGGATTGCCGCTCGCGATGGGCTACCCGTTCTACTTCGGCTTCGTCAGCTTCATCGCGGCATTGCCGCTCGTGCTCTTGGCGTTGTCGGCCGCGCTTCGGTGTCGCGAAAACCCGACGTGGAAGCGGAGCGCGCTCCTCGCCGCGCTCCTCTGCGCGACGCTTCTGACTCATGGGTTCGCGCTCGGTCTCGCCGTGATGATGACGCTCCCGCTCCTCGTACGCGGAAACGGCTCACTCGTGCGCCGGCTCGCGCCCTTCGCTGCACCCCTCGCTCTCGCCGTGTTTTGGCTCGCGCCCGGTTCGTCGGTGCAGCGCATCGGCGCGACGGTCTGGCAATTGCGCTTGCTCGAGCTCGTGCAAGTGCCGGCGCTGCTGGTCGGAGCGTCCGGTGCCGATCACGCCGCCGAGCTCGTCGGAGCGGTCGTCTTGCTGCTCATCGTGTTCGCGCTCGGACGTCAGAGTCGTGAGCCTGAGCGCTGGGCACCGCTCGCTCTCTTGGTCCTCGGTTACTGCACGTTCCCTCTCAGCCTCGGTGGCTTTGGTCCGCTTCATCCGCGTTTCGCGGCGTTCATGGTCCCGGCGCTCCTCATCGCGTTCGAGCCGCGACGGCAGGCACGAACGCTGCCCCTTGCCGAGTGCGCGCTCGCGCTTTCTTCGATCTGGTTTTGTTGGTTCGCCCTTCGCCTCGTCGCGTTTCAGGACGAAACCCGTCCGATCGCCGATTTCGTCGAACGCATGCCGCGAGGGCTTCGCGTACGTCCCATCGTATTCGAGCGCAACAGCAGCGCGTTCCCCGCGTTGCCGGCGCTCTTGCACCTGTCCGCTTACTACCAAGCCGAAAAAGGCGGGATCCAGGGTTATTCGTTCGCGATGTATCCGACGAGCGTCGTCCGATACGTCGCGACGTTGACCCCGGGAATGCAGGGCGGCGCCGAATGGCACCCCGAGGACTTTTCCGTCGATCGAGAGCTGCCCGCGTACGACTGCTTCCTCGTTCATAGCAGTTCCGATCGCGCCGCCGAGCTGTTCGGCGAGCGCAGCGGAAACCTGACTCTCGCATTCCACGAAGGCGCGTGGTGGGCGTATCGCGTCGCCACGCCGGAAGGGATCGCGTCATGACCCAGCGGTGGAGTTCCCCCAGTGAAGCGCCGGCGCCCGCGAGCGTCGCCAGGCCACGCGCGCGACCGGGCGACTCCGTCGTTCGCCTCGGCCCCGTCGCCGTTCCAGAGCCTCGCGCGGCATCGCCGGTCGTGCTCGGCCCCGAGGTGGCACTCGACGATTTCGAACGGTATTTCCCGCATGTCCCGACGGCGCTTGCCATCAAAGAGTGCGCGCGTCTCGCGGTGGTCCGACGGTATCGTTGTGACGGTCCGGTCCTCGACGTCGGTTGCGGCGACGGTCTGTTCGCGCGTATGGCGTTCGGCGACGTCGAAGTGTGGGGCATCGACATCGACGCGGCCGAGGGACGGTGGGCCGCTGCGAGCCAGGCCTACGCCCAAGTCATTCTCGCCGACGTGACACGAGCGAAGCTTCCCGAGCGATTTTTTGCGACGTGCGTCGCGAATTGCTCGCTCGAGCACGTGCCTCGGATCGATCTCGCGCTCGCGGGCATCGAGCGGTCGCTCGCGCCGGGCGGGGTCGCGTACCTGTTCGTGCCGACTCCTGAGTGGGCTCGCCACTTCGCGACGGTCCGCGCGCTCGTCGAGCTCGGCGCACCCTCTGGCGGTGTGTGGCTACAAGGGGCCATCGATCGGTTCTTCAAACACCACCACTTGTACGGCCCGAAGGGCTGGGCGCGACTCGTCGAAGACGCCGGTCTCGAGCTGGTCTCCGTCGAACCCGTATTGTCCACCGCGACTACCGTCGCATTCGAGGTCTTCCTGCTCCCGTCGATCTTCGGCTGGGCGAACAAACACCTCACGACCCGCTGGACGAACTTTCCCGCGGTGCGAAGACTCTTCGCGCGGCCCGTATATCGCGTCGTGAAAGCCGTGATGGATCGCGCCGACAAGGCGCCCACCGCCGAGTACCTCGTCGTTGCCCGGCGACCGGAACAATGACCGTGGAATCCGTCGACTACTTCTCGAACCACCGCTCGAAGCTCCGCTTTCCGTGGAGCCTCTACCACCGTCCGATCGTCCGCGAGCTCGGCGCGGCGCTCTCGGACGGGGGCGGCACGGACGTTCTCAACGTCGGATCGGGGCCGTTCTTCGAGCTCCCGGAGCTCGCGCGAAACGGCAAGCGATTCACGATCTGCGATATCGACGCGCGCGCCGTCGAGCTCGCGAGAGAACTGCACGGTGCGGCCATCGCGGGAGCGGACGTCGTCGCGGTAGGTGCGCCGCTCCCTTATCCCGACGCGAGCTTCGACATCGTCGTGTCCATGGATGTGGTCGAACACGTCGAAGACCCGCTGCCGTGGATTCGCGGCGCGCTGCGGGTGCTCCGACCGGGCGGTTCGCTGTTCCTCACGACGCCGAACTACGCCTCGGCGTCCCTCCGTATCATCGAGAGCACCGTGCTCGAAGCCGTCGCGCGCCGTCGCGGGTTCAGCCGTCGTCATCTCCACCCGACGAAGCTCGACTCGAAAAAGCTCCTCGCGTTGATGGATCACGCCGGCGCGAAAGAGCGCGTCGTGAAATCCATCGCCTTCGGCTGGGTGCTCGCGGCTCGCGCGCGGCGTTGACCAAGCCGTCCAGATTGCGCCGATCGTCGCTACGGCGGCGGCTCGCGGGCCTCGACGGAGTTGAGCTGCCCTCGCGTTTCGAGCATCCGCCGTCGCCGCTGAACCAAGAAGGCGTCGTCGCCGTTGCTCAAGCCTTGCGCGACGTCGTCGGGCGTCGGTTCTGCCGAGCCCGACGCCGCTGGCGCCATCGGGGCCGCTTGGGTCGTCGCGGCCGAAGGAACGACGGGCGCTCGTGGAGCGGCGTCGGACGCCGCCGATGCTTGCGCCATCAACGCGTCCATCCATGATTTGCAGTGGTCGAGATCGCTCTTCGTCTCGGTCAATCGCTGCTCGGTTGCGGTGAGGCGCTCTGCCGCCGCTCTTCGCTCGGCTTCCGCACGGGTGCCCGCGTCGTACCATCCGACCACCGCTGTTGCCGCGATCAGTCCCGACAGCACGTACGCGACGAAACGCCAACGGGCCGTCTCGGTTCGGGCTTCGGGCGGGCGCGAACGCGGAGCGGGGTCGGTCATCGGAGGCAATGGTAGCTCGAGAAAAGACGAACAGCCGGCCTCCGTCGAGACCGGCCGTTTACGTCCGTTACGGGTCGAAGCTCAGTCGTTGTTCCAGTTCTCGCCGGCCGGTTAGAGGCGATCCGCGTCTCGGTGGCCGAAGTCGAACTCGTCCATGAGATCGTCGATCGACGGGCCGTTGCGAGGCACCCAGGGCAGCTCGCGCGTGGCGAGCGGGTTCGGCAGATTGTCGCGGCTGCGGTGCGACACCGTGGGGAGACCCCAGTTACGCTCCACGAACTTCAAGATCGACACATGGTCGGCGTATTGATGCGACACGTGTCCGCCCGTCGCGTACGGGGAAACGGTGATGAGCGGGATGCGGGTGCCGTCGCCGAAGTAGTCGAGCGGCTGCACGTAACCCGAATCGTAGTAACCGCCGCCCTCGTCGAAGGTGATGAAGATGGCAGTGTCCTTCCAGAGGTTCGGGTT
>DATBBD010000764.1:0-4837 GCA_036271175.1 Polyangiaceae bacterium
AAGGGCAAGGTCGCGTACATGGCGCCGGAGCAGATCCGGCTCGCGAAGCTCGACCGAAAGACGGACATCTTCGCGGCGGGGATCGTCGTGTACCTCCTCACGACCGGACGACACCCGTTCAAGCAGGCCGATCAGCACGAGACGGCCCTGGCGATTTGCTCCGACGAGCCGGCGGCCCCGCCGTCGTCGTTTCTGCCGAATTATCCGAAGAAGCTCGAGCGCGTCGTCTTGCGCGCGCTCGCAAAATCCCCGGCCGAGCGCTACGACACCGCGCGCGAGTTCGGCGAAGAGCTCGCGAAGGCGCTCCCGCCGTCGCTCGAGCGCGAGCCGCGCGCCGAAATTCAGGCGTACATGGAGCAGCTCCTCCCCACTCAGCGTGAAGAGGGATTGCGCCTCGTTCGCGACGCGCTCGGCGCGGGCGCGTCGTGGGAGCTCACCCCGTGCACGAGCGGCATCGGCGAGGCGGCCAATTCCGCCAGCGGCGCGACGCTCCGCGCAGTGTCCGCCTCGCTCGCGGCGCCCATCGACCTCGACGCCGCGGAGCTCGAGATGCTCCCCGACGAACCTTTCGGCGCCGCCGATCTCCCGCGGCTCGCGTCACTCGCGCGTCCGGCGCGCTCGGGTTGGCGAACCTCGGCGAGGCTCGCGTCGACCGTCGCGCTCGGCGTCGCCATCGGCGCGATCGTCATGTTCGCGGCGAGCCGCAGGACGGAGCCGGCTCACGGTGTCCTCGCCGCTCAGCCTGTTTCCGCCCCGGATTTCCGTCCAGTCGGTTTGTCGGAGACGCCCGCAACGACGGAGCCGCCGCGGCCCGCCGCTCCTCCGATCGCGGCGGCGGCGGCACCCGTCGCGCCCGCCGCGTCCGTCGCGTCCGTCGCCCTACCCAAGAAGTCCGTCTCGCTCGCCGAAGCCGTGTTGATGGCGAAGAAGGCCGGCAACGTCGCGGAGCCCGTCGATCAACCCTCGAGCGGCGCGCCGGCGAACTCCCGGATCAACGGCGGCGCGCTCCGGAAATCCGAGTAACGGATCCACGTGGGGCGGACGCGAAAGTACGTGATCCCGGGCCACGACTCGCGGCCCGGGCCGTCCGAAAACGTCGCGAAGTAGGCCTTCTTCAAGCGAGCGAGCTCCGCGCCGGTGGGCTCGTCGGCGATCCCCTCGTATTGGACGGTCTGCTCTTCGTCCCACCCGATGACCAACGATGCGCGAGTATCTCGCCTGAGGTTCTTCGCTTTCCGGCTGGTGCCGAGCGTGTCGAAGACGACCTCGAGCTCGTCGGTGACCGCGACGCCGACGACCGCGGACTCGGGCGCCCCTTCGTTCGACACCGTCGCGATCACGCCGAGCCGGTGCTGGCGGACGTACGCGAGCAACTCCGCGCGGGTCATCGGCGGAGTGTAGGCTGAGCGCGCGAAACCGAGGAGAGGGGATTCGGCGAGGCCTATTTCCAGGCCGGAGGCTTCACGCCGACGCGGTCCGTCGCTCGAGGAGCAACGAGCGAATGGCGCGCTCCAATCGATCTTCGAGCTCCGGCGACGCGAGATCGGGCGGCGCCTTGCTCGGCATCCGACTGCTCATTTGGTCGAGCCGTCGTGAAACGCGCATGCCGATCGACGCGAGATCGTCGACGAGCGCGGCGGCCCACGCCCGAGGTTTTCCGTCGGCGACGCAGAGCGAGCCGAGCACTTCTCCTTGTGCCCGAATCGGAACTCCGACGTACGACGTGATGCCGTACATGCGGACCATGGCTTGCGGAACCCGTGGATCCGTTCTCGCGTCGTTCACGACGAACGCCGACTCGTTCTGGACGACGAACTGACAGAACGAATCACACCGCGAGATGGCGCGACTCATTTCGAGCTCGGGGGGAAGGCCGACCGCGGCTCGAAAGAGCTGCACCTTGCTCATCACGAACGTGACGAGAGCGACCGGGGCTTCGGCGCGCGCCGCTGCGTCCCGGACACACTCGTCGAGCACGCCGTCCGAATCGAGCTGCACCAGGGAGCTTCTGAACTGCGCGAGCCGACGCGGATCATCGAGATCTCCCATCCTTTGAGAATATTCCCGTCCATCGCGGGTCACAAGAGCGACGGCGCGAGCGCGTCGTTGTTCCGCTCCGGTTTCATTCTGCTCGGATTCGAGTCGGTTCGCGTCGAATGCTCGCCACGGCTCGTGTGACACGCGAGAGTGCCACACAAGCACCGGGTTGCTCAGCGGCGAGCAGGGTCCGACGGAGCGGCGCGCATCTTAGACGACCCGAGATCGACGTCATCGCCGCTCACTACGCCGTCGGGCCCGAGGCTCTTGAGCTCGAAAGCGCGTCCATCATCCCCCGTTGTGCGATAACGAAACCGCCGCCCCCACGGGTCGACTGGGTTTCCATCCTCGAAGATGGGAAACAGGCGAAATCCGAGCTCATCGAGATCCCTCGGGTAAGCGCCGGTGATCGTCGCGCGTTCGTCGAGCGCTTGGGTGAGCGCAGAGAGCTCCTTAGACGCCTTGCGTCGACGCGCAAAGTCGCTGCCGCGTACGGCAAACCAAGATAGGCCGACCAAGACGAGAAAGATCGAGAAGCGGACGAGGGCACCCCACCCCGAAAGCGGAGTCTCTTCGTTCGTCGTCCGTTGCGCCGCGGATGCAATTCGCGGCGCGCGCCGCACCGCGGTCGAACGCGCCAGCGTCGCTCGAACCGCCTCATCCATCGCGCTCTTCGCAAGCGCGGGGGCGTTTTCTTGCATCGCTCGCTCGATTCGCTCGCTGACGACGCGGGACCAATCGTCGCCCTCGTCGAGGTCGTAGGAGTGAAAACACTTCACCGTGTGCCCGGGTTCGACGGTGACGGGGAGGGGATCTTCGGTGCGGCAGCGCTCGAACACCGCGGGGCAGCGCGTGTGAAAGCGGCACCCCGAGGGCGGATTCAGCGGCGTCGGCACGTCGCCGTGAAGGACGATGCGCCGCTTGTTCGGGCTCGGCGTCGGCGACGGAATCGCGGAGAGGAGCGCGCGCGTATACGGATGAGCCGGCGCGGAGAAAATGCGCTCCGAGGGCGCTACCTCGACGATCTGTCCGAGGTACATCACCGCGACGCGGTTCGAGATGTGCCGCACCACCGACAGATCGTGGGCGATGAAGAGATACGACAAGCCCATCTCGCGACGGAGGTCGACGAGTAGATTGATGACCTGCGCCTGGATCGACACGTCGAGCGCGGACACGGCTTCGTCGCACACGATGAGCTTCGGTCCGAGCGCGATCGCGCGGGCGACGCCGATGCGCTGCCGTTGCCCGCCGGAAAATTCGTGAGGGTAGCGGTTCATCCATTCGGGCGAGAGCCCGACCCGTCTCATGAGCGCCTGCACCTCGTGCTCGAGCGCGCGGCCCTTGGCGATGCCGTACACCTCGAGCGCCTCGCCGATGATGTCGGCGACGCGCATGCGCGGGTTCAACGAGCTGTACGGATCTTGAAAGACGATCTGGAAATGACGCCGAAGGGTAGCGAGCTCCTTCGGCGAGGCCGCGGTCACGTCGGTGCCGTCGAAGGTGACGCGACCGGCGGTCGCGTCCATGAGCCGTAGCACGCAGCGGCCCACCGTCGTTTTCCCGGAGCCCGATTCGCCGACGAGCCCCAGGGTTTCGCCGGGAGCGATCTCGAACGACACGCCGTCGACGGCACGCACCTCGCCGACTTTTTCGCGCAGCACGCCGCGGGTCACCGGAAAATATTTCGAGAGCCCTTCGACGCGGAGCAGAGGCTCGGTCACGACGCGGCCTCTTTCGGTCCGGGGTCCGCGAGCGGTTCGGGATCGGCGAGAAGATCGACCTCGGGGTGCTCGTCGACGAAAAAGCACGCCGACAGGTGCGGCTCGTCCCCGTCCGCTGCACGATCGACCAGGGGAGGCTCCTCTTCGCGACACCGCGGCATTGCGTGCGGACAGCGCGGGTGAAACCGGCACCCCGGCGGGAAATTCAACGCATCGGGGACGCGCCCTTCGATCGGACGGAGCGCGCCCTCCGGTCCGCCGATCGCCGGCAGCGAACGAAACAGGCCCGCCGTGTACGGGTGACGCGGGCGAGCGAAGAGCGCCGCGGCACTTGCTTGCTCGACGACGAGGCCCGCATACATCACCACGACACGACGCGCCGTCTCGGCGACCACGCCGAGATCGTGCGTGATGAGGAGCACGCCCATGCCGAGTCGCTCCTGCAAATCGGCGAGGAGCTCGAGGATTTGCGCCTGGACGGTGACGTCGAGTGCCGTCGTCGGTTCGTCGGCGATGAGCAGCTCCGGGTTACACGCGAGCGCCATCGCGATCATCACGCGCTGTCTCATGCCGCCCGAGAGCCGATGCGGGTATTCGTCGATGCGCTGTTCGGGCGCCGGGATGCCGACCAGCGCGAGCAGTCGCAACGTCTCCGTCCTGCACTCCGCGTCGTCGAGGCCGAGATGGAGCGCGAGCACTTCTCCGATCTGGTTACCGATCGTGAAGACCGGGTTCAGGCTCGTCATGGGCTCCTGGAACACCATCGCGAGCTCGTTGCCGCGGAGCTCGCGGAGTCGTTCTTCGGTCGCCGAAACCAGGTTTTCGCCTCGAAACACGATGGATCCGCTCACGATGTGTCCCGGTGGCGGGACGAGACGGAGGAGCGCCAGTGCCGTCATCGATTTTCCGCAGCCCGACTCGCCGACGACCGCGAGCGTCTCGCCGGCTCGAACCTCGTACGACACGCCGTCCACGGCGCGCACCGTTCCCGCGTCGGTCCGAAAGTGAACCCGGAGGTCGTCGATGCGAAGGAGCGGGGCGTCGGCCATCTCGATAGGTCGCTTTCAGCTCCGGAG
>DATBBD010000765.1:0-12235 GCA_036271175.1 Polyangiaceae bacterium
TCGCGGGCGTCGACATGCTCGAGGGCAAAGACGGCCCGCTCGTCACCGAGGTGAACGCCTCCCCGGGTCTCGAAGGCATCGAGCACGCGACGCGCATCGACGTGGCCGACGCCATCGTCGCGCACGTCGAAGACGAAATTCAGTTCCCCGAAATCGACATTCGCCAGCGCCTCACGTTGAAGGCCGGCTACGGCATCCTCGAGATCCGCGTCGAAGAGGGCGGCGAGCTCGCTCATCGGTCGCTCGAAGACCTGCGCCTTCGCGATCGCGACATCATCGTCCTCAGCATCATGCGCGGCGACATCACGATCCCGAACCCCAAGGGCGATCGCCGGTTGCTCCCCGCCGACGTGCTCTTGTGCTTCGGAAACGCGCTCCACTTGAAGGAGCTCGCGCCGCGGATGAAAAAGCGCGTGCGCCGTCGTCCGCCGTCGAAAGCGCACCTGACGCCCGGCGATTCTGGCGCGCTCCGCGGGCAAACGGGCCGGCGCGCGCGGCCGCCCGAGGCATGAATCGGGCGAGATTTTAGGTGGGGGTGGATTTATGAGGGGGGCCTTGTTCCCCGCGGCTCGCTCCGCGAGCGCTCCCCCTGCCGGCTTCGCCGGGCTCGCTCAGCGAGCGCCGGGCCCCCCGCGCTCCGGTTACTTTGAGCGAAGCGAATTGCGGGGAGACTGCCCCGTGAGGGTCAAGGGGGGCGGGCACGCCCGCCAAGAACCAATCTCACGGCGACAGAGCCCGCCAGGCATCCGGCGCCCCGCGCTCCGGTTACCTTGCGCGAAGCGAATACCAGGGGGACCGCCCCGAAGGGGCGAGGGGGGCGGGCACGCCCCCCAAGAACAATCTCACGACGTCACGCTCCGCGACCGCTCCCCCGCCGCTTCGCGGGCTCGCTTCGCGAAGTGCCCGCTCGCTACCGCTTCGTTTGGAGCTGGGATAACCTAAAGGGCCGCCCGCGTTCGGGCGGCGCCTGGAGATGATTCGAAGCGACGCCGTCGTGATCGGCTTTGCCGAGTTCGTGGACCTGCCGAAATGGGGCATCGTCGGCCTTCGGGGAAAAATCGACACCGGCGCGCGGACGAGCGCCCTCCACGTCGAAAACATTCAAGAGGTCGGAAACGGCCGCGTCGGTTTCGACGTGAGACTGCACCGCAAGAAAGCGGACCGAACCGTCCACGTGGAGGCAAAAATCCTTCGACGCGGCCGCGTAAAGCCGTCGAGCGGGGACGCGCAGACGCGCTTCTTCGTCCTGACGACGCTCCGCATCGGCCCGGTGGAGCGCGAAATCGAAGTCAGCTTGGTGGACCGCGCCAACATGATCTTCAGGATGCTGGTCGGTCGAACGGCGCTCGGTCACGGTCCGCTGGTCGACCCGAGCCGACGGTACGTTCTCACGCGCCCGAAAAAGCGCCGTACGAAGCGTCCCAGCGCGCGTCCCTGAGCCCTCCGTCGAAACGGCGTCGGCGCCGGCGTGCGTCGCTCGTTCCGCCGCCCGCGCCCGAGCACTCGCTTCCCGTCTCCATCTCGCGGCAGCCCGACGACACGACGTGCGGCCCGACGTGTTTGCACGCCGTCTATCAGTATCACCACGACGACATTTCGCTCGACGCCGTCGTCGCCGAGGCGCCGCGACTCGAAGGGGGCGGCACGCTCGCGGTGATGCTCGGTTCGCACGCGCTCAAGCGCGGCTACGAAGCGACGATCTACACCTACAATTTGCAGGTGTTCGACCCGACGTGGTTTTCGCCGGGTGCGCCGCCGCTCGCGAGCAAGCTCCTCGCCATGTCGCAGAACCGCATCGATCGCAAGCTCGGCTCCGCGACGCGCGCGTACGTGGAGTACCTCGCTCTCGGCGGGAAAATCCGATTCGAGGATCTGACGGCGGAGCTCCTCCGCAAATACTTGAAGCGCGGCATGCCCGTGCTCACCGGCCTGTCGTCGACCTTTCTCTATCGGGCGGCGCGCGAAATCCCCGGCTCGAGCGAGGCCGACGACGTGCGCGGCGTTCCCGCTGGTCACTTCGTCGTGCTCTCCGGTTATCGCGAGACGACGCGCGAAGTTCGCGTGAACGATCCATGGCACCCGAACCCCGTCTCCAAGGGCGGAACGTATTGGGTCACGATGTCGCGCCTCGTGAACTCGATCCTTCTCGGGATCCTCACGTACGACGCGAATCTGCTCATCATCGAGAAAAAGACCGACGGAAAGGGACCCTCCCGCGGCCGTCAAAAGGACGATTCTCGTGCGAACCCTCGTCGTCGTCAGTAACCCCAAAGACTGGCCGTTCGGCATCCCCGGCGTCGAGGTGATGGGCGCGAAGGCGTATCTCACCGAGCAGGTCTACCTCGAAGGCCGTTCGACGAAGGTGTTCAACCTCTGTCGCTCGTATCGCTATCAGAGCATGGGGTACTACGTGTCGCTCCTCGCTTCGGCGCGCGGTCACCGCCCGGTCCCGAGCATCTCGACGATCCAGGACATGAAGGCCGCGGAGATCGTGCGCGTGCGCTCGGACGAGCTCGACGAGATCATCCAGCGGAGCCTCGGGCACATCATCTCCGACACGTTCGTGCTCAGCATCTACTTCGGCAGGAACGTCGCGCGCCGCTACGAGCGGATGTGCGCGCGGCTCTTCTCGCTCTTTCACGCGCCGTTCTTGCGCGCGCATTTTTCGCGGCAAAAGGACGATCAGAAGTGGCAGTTGCAGCGCGTCGCGCCGATCAGCGCGGGCGAAATTCCGCCGCATCACCTCGACTTCGTCGTCAAGGCTGCGACCGAGTATTTCGCGTCGCGACGCTTCAGCCCGGCGCGCGTGAGCGCGGCGCCCGCGTACGATCTCGCGATTTTGCACGACCCCGAAGAAGAGGAGCAGCCGTCGAACGAGCGAGCGATCCGCAAGTTCGCGAAGGCCGCGCGCACCTTCGGCATGGAGCCCAAAATAGTCGATCGCGACGAATACGCGCGCCTCGGCGAATACGACGCGCTCTTCATCCGCGAAACGACGAACGTGAACCATCACACGTATCGCTTCGCGCGCCGCGCACAGGCCGAAGGCCTCGTGGTGGTCGACGACCCGGAGTCGATCGTCAAGTGCACGAACAAGATCTACCTCGCCGAGCTGATGCTCCGGCACGGCATCCGGATCCCGAAGACCCTCGTCGTCCCGCGTGACGGCGTCGAGCGCATCCCCGCCGAGATCGGGTTCCCTTGCGTCTTGAAGCAACCGGACAGCGCGTTCTCACAAGGCGTCGTCAAAGCCGAGAGCGAAGCCGCGCTCGAGGAAGAAGCCGAAAAGCTGTTCGCGAAGTCCGAGCTCATCATCGCGCAGGCGTTCATGCCGACCGAGTTCGATTGGCGCATCGGCGTGTTCGACGGACAGCCGCTCTGGGCTGCGCGCTATCACATGGCGCCGTCACACTGGCAGATCGTGCGCAACGTCGCGGGCGGCCCGAGCCGCTCCGGCCGCGTCGAAGCCATGGCCGTCGACGCCGTTCCCCGCCACGTCGTTCGGACCGGCGTCCGCGCCGCCCGTCTCATCGGCGACGGCCTCTACGGCGTCGATCTGAAGCAAATCGGACGCCGCGTCTATCTTGTCGAAGTGAACGACAATCCCTCCATCGACGTCGGCTACGAAGACAAACACCTCGGCGACGAGCTGTACCAGTCGATCATGCGCGTGTTCGCGAAGCGATTGGACGCGATTCACGCGCCGCGGGCGAGATAGGGCGGGGTGGGGTAGAGCCAAGGGTGGAGAAAAGGTCCTCACATCCGACGACGACTCCTAGCCGGGGCAGTACGAAAAGAACCCGGGACCCGTCGCGAGGAACCTGCCGTCGCCTTGTTGAACGACGGACAACTGCGGAAAGCCGTAGAAGGTTTCCGATGAGTCGTTGCCGCCGGTCGGTATCCCCGTCCGGCCGCTCGCAACGTCGTACGTGGCCAGCCATGCTTCTGACGGCGATGGATTGCTTCGCGAGGCCCAGCCGAAGATCCAGGGATCCCCGTTCGAAGCGACACCCACGGCGCTCGCGCCTCCCGACGAGAACGTCGCAGGCGTAGCCAACTTCGCGACGAGACCATCGGCGGACAGCACCTCCAGCCATCCCGTCTCGGCGTAGGACGAATCCAAGTTCCCGACCACGAACACGTCGCTGCCGCGCGTCGCGAGCCCGGTCAGCGCGATGCCATTCGGCGCCTGCCAAGTTTTCGCGATGCCGAGATTCGAGTCCAATAGAACGACGCGGCCCATCGAAGGCGCTCCCGCCAAGGTCGCGGGGATGGTGAGAGCGACGACGAACTGCCCGGCGTCCGTCGACAGCACGTCGACCGGGACGTAGCCGTCGCCCGTGGTCGTGACGTCCTTCACGACGGAGCCGTTCGGCGAGTAGAGCCGGAAGCGCAGAGTTCCGGACTCGAGAGCGGAAGCGAGCAGCACGTTGCCGTCCACGCCGACCGAGAGTTCGTCGACTTCCGATTGAGTCAGCGCTCCGAGCGTCGGATCGAACGCAGGACTGCCGACGATGAGCACCCGTGTGCCGCAGTAGCCGGGAAACAGCGGTCCCGTCGAATTGCATACGAGCAACGTGGCGGTGGTCCCGCCGCGCGTCTCCGCCGACACCGGCTGGAACGGCATGCCTACTCCGGCATCGGAAGTCCACAACGACTCCACGCAGTTGCCGACCGAATCGAACTGATAGAGCACGACGTAATTCACGTCGTCCGATACGTTGACGATCCGCGTCGCCAGGAATCCGGAGCCGTTGCGCACGGCGCGGCCGTAGTCGACGTACGTCGGACCGGAGCTCGCGTTGGTATCGAACCCGACGAGATTCAACTGCCGAACCTCGCCGCATTTGGACGACAGAGGGTTGGCCTCCGCCAGACCGAAGGAGCCGCAAGCCTTCAATTGCATGGGCGGTCCCGACGCGTCGAACGGCGCCGCGTCGCTCGTGGCCGGGAACGAGGCATCCGAGCGATACGAAGCGTCGGGCGCGCCGTTCGCGGCATCCTTCGTCGAAGCGTCGAACGTGTTCGACGCGTGCTGTTGGGAGGGAGTCCCGCCTGAAGCGACGAGGCCTCCGCCGTTGCCAGCCGCAGCAGCGCCGCCGGGTGTGAGAGCCGCGCCGGAGCCGAGCGTGCCGCCCGATCCTGCGCTATTCGTCGAGCCCGCGGACGGCGCTCCTCCGAACGAGGAATCGGACGCGCCGTTCGGAACGGGATTTTTCGCTTGGCTGCAGCTCGCCGAAAAGCACCCCAGGACTAGCGCGGTGAGGCGCCGCGCGCGCATGGACCCGAAGGACATCGAGAAACTCCGTTTTATGTCGCGCCGGTGGGAAGGCTATTCGTTTGCCCGCTCACCCGGAAGCCGTGCGCGGATACACGCAAGGCCACTCCGCGAGTCAGAAGTGGACAGTTCCCGACGCCGGTCGACGCGCCTCATCTGATCGAACGACGTGCACGCGGTGTGCAGCCCGCTGCTCAGTTCGTCGGTTGCACGTGGGCAACACTATGCACACGCACGAGGCAGCGGCAGCGAGTAGCGTGTCGGCCGTTCGCAGCGTGGAGCGGTCGGTTTGCAGTCATTGCGCTGGAACACGCAGCTCACATTCGAGCAACTGGAGGAGTCACATGAAGATCAAACACCTGGGATCCGACACGCAATCACTGCGCTTTCGCGGACGACGCCCACTCGGCCTCGCTGCGTCGATCGCCTCGGCGGCGCTCGCCACTCTGGCGCCAACCAGCGCGAACGCGGCGAACAATTCTCCGTACACCAGCGCGCCTTTCAGCTTTCCGCAAATCTCGGGTCTCGCGCTCCCCTTCGGCCAGGCGCCGTCGTTTACGCCCAGCGGTAACGTCCTCGCGACACAGCTGGATAGCGCCGGGATCAGCCAGATCTACGTTTCCCCCGCCAACAACAACTCCCCAGGCGCGGACACGTGCCTCACCTGCACGACGATCAAGGGCCCGAACGGCCTGCCGCAAGAACGTCCGCAGGCGGACTGGATTCTGTTCGAGTCCTACGGTCAGCAGGCGGCCGCGCACGTCGGTAACCCTGGGCTTGGGGGCTTCGGCGGCGATCTGTACGTCATGCATCCGGACGGCACCGACGTTAACCGGCTGACCACCAACTCGGACCCGAACCTCGGCGTGCCGTACACCACCGTAACCGGGACGCCGTACGACAACTTCCACGCCTATTGGTCGCCGAACGGCAAGCACGTCGTGTGGACGCACCTCGAGGCCGACGGGCTGCCCGGGGGCGAGAAGTGGGAGATCATGGTCGGCGACTTCACGGTGAACTTCCTCGGCGTCCCGTCGCTCACCAATGTGAGGGTCGTGGGCCTGCCCTTCGGTGCCTACGAGACGCAGCCTTGGTCGCCCGACGGCAGCGGCTTCATCTTCTTCACCTCCGGCGGTCGCCAATCCCCGTTCACGGCGACGCCGCCCGGGTGGGGCAACTCGCGCATCTTCTTCATGCGTGTCTACTCGGAGCCGAGCGACACGGCGCTCGCTACGCCGACGGTCACGACGCTGACGGACAACCTCCCGTTCTACACGGAGCAGGCGGTGTTCACTCCGGACATGCAGGCCGTGATCATGATGTCCAACCGAGCTCAGTCGCCCACGGCGTGGACGAGGGAGGTCATGGCCGACGCGCAGACTCCCCTGTTCGATCCCGATCAGGTGAACACGGGCGCAACGCAGACACTGCAATTCGTCACCGACTTCAACGGCCTCACCATTTCGACCGACGATTTTACCTCGGACCTCTACATGGTCGACAGCTCGAACATCCTAGCCAGTCCTCGACGGCTGACGACTTTCGGTCCGGGTTACATCGTTCCCGAGTTCTATTGGAACGCAAACTACACCGAGCTGATCTCGACCGTCGAAAACGTCAACTTGACCAGCGCGAGCTACACGGGCTTCTTCTCAGGCAGCCTCCCCCATACGCCTCCATCGTCCACGCCCGCGTGGCTTAACGGAACGGCGCCCGTCTGGACTCGCGTCGGCGCCGCGTTGTTGACGCCGACACAGACGGGGCCCGTGACCAACCTCTCGGTACCGGTCATAGCGCCGAGCAATCCGGCGCCGGCGCAACCGCACAACGGCACCAACAACGATCTCGCGGTCCAGGCGACTCCCGTCGTCGCCCTCACCTACGGGATACCGTGGCAGACCGATCTCACCACGCTCGGTAACCTGTCGGGCCAGACGGATCTCGCGAGCCGCGGACTGGACCGGGTCGGCGGTCTCTGACAAGCTGCGATCGAAAGCGCGCGCCGACCCGAGTCGCAACAGGGCGACGGTCGTTGACCGCGCGGCGGTATCGCGCGACGCTGCGGGCGAATCAAAAAAATCTAAATTCGCGCCCGCTCACCCATGCGCCCCCTCGCTCTCTTCGAAGCCTACGGCATCGAAATCGAATACATGATCGTCCACGCCGGCGATCTGTCCGTCTTTCCGATCGGCGATCGGTTGCTGTTTGCGGCTTCGAATCGATTCGCGGGCGAAGTCGAACGGGGGCCGGTGTGTTGGTCGAACGAGTTGGTGCTCCACGTCGTCGAGTTGAAGACGAATGGGCCGCGGGCGTCGCTCGAGGGGCTCGCCGCGGATCTCGCCCACGATACGCGCGTCATCGACGGGATCCTCGCGCCGCTCGGCGCTCGCTTATTGCCGGGGTCGATGCATCCGTTCATGGATCCGCTGCGAGAGAGCCGGCTCTGGCCGCACGAATACGGCGAGGTGTATCGCGCTTACGATCGGATCTTCGGGTGCAAGGGCCACGGATGGTCGAATCTGCAGAGCCTTCAGATCAATTTGCCGTTCGCGGACGATCGCGAATTTGGGCGGCTCCACGCGGCGATTCGACTGGTTTTGCCGCTGCTTCCGGCGATCGCCGCGAGCTCGCCGATCGTCGAGGGGCGCGTGACGGGGACGCTCGACAACCGGTTGGTCGCGTATCGGCAGAACCAGCGGCGCATCGCGAGCGTCGCGGGGATGCTCATTCCCGAACAGGTCGACACCGAGTCGGCGTATCGGACGCGGATCCTCGACGTGATCGCGAACGACCTCCGTCATTTCGATCGCGACGGAGTGCTCGAACCGGAATGGGTGAACTCGCGCGGCGCGATCGCGCGCTTCGTGCGGAATAGCATCGAGATCCGGGTGCTCGATTCGCAGGAGTGCCCCGCGGCCGATCTCGCCGTCGCCGCGGCGACGGTCGCCGTCGTGCGCGCCCTCGTCGAAGAACGGTGGTCGAGTTTTGCCGAGCAGCGCGATTTTCACGAGTCGCTCCTCGCTCCGCTCTTTGCCGACGCGACGGAGCGCGCGGGAGATGCGGTGGTGACGGACGCACGCTATTTGCGGTGCTTCGGGATCGAGGGCGCTCCGTTGACGCTCGCAGAATTATGGGCGCACTTGCTTGCCGCGCTCGACGTAGAGATCGACGGGGCGCGCGCGCCGCTCGACGTCACGCTCCAACACGGGTGCCTCGCGAAGCGGATTGTCACGGGGCTCGACGGTGAGACGAGCGCGGGAGCGATCCGCGACGTGTACCGCGAGCTCGCCGATTGCCTGGTCCGCAACGAGTCGTTCGTGCCCTGACGGGGTCTCCGCGACGGCTCCGTCGCGGAGGGCACCCCCAAATAAAAGACTCCGATGGGCGTGCCAACGTCGCGCGCGTCGGCGAATTTGCGCGCTCGTCGGACGCGCCGAACGCTGTTACAGCTTCGCGGATGCCGACGAACGAACGCCGAGCGGACGTTGCGCGCGTCTTGGTGCTCGGCGCGGGGTACACCGGCGCGGCGACGGCGCGGCTCGCGCGCGCGGCGGGGCTCGGCGTCACGACGACCGTGCGCTCGGAAGATCGCGCGAGCGCGCTTCGCGCCGAAGGGTTCGACGTGGCCGTCGGCGCGGCGCTCGGCGCCGGGGTCGGCGCCGGGGTCGACGACGGGATCGACGGGACGACGCACGTCGTCATCGCGTTTCCACCGGACGGCGCGACGGAATTTCGGATCGCGCCGTCGCTCGCTCGCGCGGCGTCGTCGGTATTCATTTCGACCACGGGCGTGTACGGCGATCGTCGCGGCAGGGTCGATGATCGAACGCCGCTTCCCGACGCGCCGGACGCGCGCGGCGCGCGCTACCTCGACGCCGAGCAGGCGTTTCGAGAGCACGGCGCGACGGTGCTCCGGAGTCCGGCGATTTACGGGCCCGATCGCGGGCTTCACGTGCGCGTGCTTCGAGGCGACCATCGCATTCCCGGCGACGGCTCTCGGACCTTGTCGCGCATTCACGTCGAAGACCTCGCCGCGTTGCTGCTCGCGGCGCGCGGAGTGACGGCCGAGACGTTCGTCGTGGGCGACGCGGAGCCCGCGCCGCACGTCGACGTCGTGCGCTTCGTCTGTGCGACCTACGGCGTGCCGCTTCCGGAAAGCATGCCGCTCGGTGACGTGCACGACTCGCTCCGCGCCGATCGCGCGATCGACGGGACGCGCGCGCTCGCGGTGCTCGGCGTGACCTTGCGCTATCCGAGTTATCGCGACGGCATGGCGCCGCGCGCGACCGGCCTCGGCGCGCCTTGAACGCCTGAATGACCCGCCCCCCCCTCGGTACGAACCCAGGGACCCTCGGTCGATCTCCCTCGAACACTGCAGACCAAGGATCCCCGGGTAGGCTCAGCCCGCACCGTCCCAGGTACTCGTTCAATGTCGATGGGCCGCCTGAATGATCATTATTTCCGACGCCGTTCGCCATTTTTCGTCCGGCGGTCCGACAACCGGCGCCCGCGGCGACGGAGCCGTGATGATTCGTGGGTCGGCCGTGTAGACTCGGGCCGGTGAACCCTCAGCGGACCTTCGCGTGGCGATGGCTGTTCGTGGTCGCGTTAACCGCGTGCCAGAGCGCCGAGACGAAGCAGTGCATCGACTCGTTCACGAGCGCGCAGGGCACGGTGAACAAGATCGACCCCGCCGATACGGCGAGCGTCGAATCGTCGCTCGCGGCGGTCGACAAGGCCATTTCCGCGTGCAACACGGCGGGTCGCACGACCGAGCGCGACGAACTCACGCAGGCGAAAAATCAGCTCGCGGGACATCTCGACGACCTTCGTGCGAAGAAAAATCGGGTCAAAAAGCCGAAGCTTTCGCCGGACGAGTTGGCCGCACTGGTCCGAAACGGTGACCCGAATTGTCCGAAAGGGCAGGCGTACCGCGACGCGGACTTGAAGAAGGAGGTGCGCTGCACCGGGCCGGTTCCGATCGGCATGAACTTCGCGCAAGCAAAGGCGTACTTCGACGCACGGAACTACAAGCTGACCGTCACCGACTCGCCGCCGGCGTTGAAGGCCGAGTACGGCGCGGAGCTTCTGGTCTTCACGTTCGCCGCGCCGAACGATCCCAACCCGGCGAAGTGCCTGACCATCTATCCGCCGCCCGGCGAGAGCTGGGAAGAAGCGACCGCGCGTCTGACCGGCGTGCTGCCGAAGCGGCTCGAAAAAGCGACGACCGTTCCGACCGACCACGGCGCGCTCGCGCTTCACGTCGACAATTCGGACACGAAGGTGCTGATTCAAGTCGGCGATTGCGGCGCGGTGCCGGCGGGGTCGGGTACGCCGGCCGCGGGAACGGCGCACTGACCCGTACGCGAGCGACGATTCGCGAGACCGGTTGACGCGAGCCGCCCGCAGAAACAAATGACGGCCATGCCGACCTGCAAGCGTTGCGGAGAGGATGCCGAAGAGCTCACGACCCTGAAGATCGACGGCAAGTCGAAGAAGGTTTGCGAGGATTGCGCGTCGCTCGTCGAAGAGGGCAACGCCGTCGCCGAAGAGAGCGAAGCCGTCGTTCAAAAGATGATGGACTTCAAGGGACGGCGCTGAGCGACGACGACTCGCCCTGAACGCGAGCATTTCACCGCGGCACGAATAGATTGATCGGACGGATGTGCCCGCCCGTTCTCGGAAAAAAGGCGTCGCGGTTGCGGACGAAGTGCGGTCTGACCGGGCGGTAGTACCGATCGAGCAAGGGCTGGAGCGCGATGTGGTCGTCGGTGATCACCGACGAAAAGCGATGAGTCGCGTACGCTTGCTCGAACGAGGCGCGAAGGATCTTCTGGGCGTCCCATCGATCGTGTTCCATGCGAACGATGTCCATGACCGCCATTTCATGCGCGAAATCGGGCTTTCCCGCTTGAACGGCGAGGTTCGGATGTTCCGCGACGTACACGTCCCCCGACGTTCGTTGGATCGCTGCGAGGGTCCGAGTGCCCTCGCGTCGATCTTCAGGCGATGGGATCCACCGACGAGGATCGTCGACCAGGACAAGGAGCTGGCCGAGTGCAAGGAGCGACGCGGCGGTGCTCTGGGACCGCGAACCCGGCTGATCCCAGCCGTTCAAATCGGCCATGCCGAGCCCGAAGAGGAGCGCCAAGCAGGCATGCGCCGAAATCAAATCGTTCACGTAACTCCAGGAGTGGATTCGGGAGCCATAAGCGGCAAGCAAGAGCGACAGCGCCACCGAGCCGTAGTAGGCGCGCACGCTCGGCGGTTTGCGCGCGCTCGACACGAGAAACATCGCGCCGAGCGCGAAGGCCATGGGAAGCTGCGAAAAGAGCTCTACCCGCCAAAAATCGACGTACAGCTCGGGGCTCCGCGCGTGCTCGCCGGGCATGATCAGCGTGTAGAAGAGGTACCAACCTCCGGACGCGACGCTCATCGCCAGCACGGCGCCGCCGATCAACGTCGCCGACGTCACGAGGTAGATCGCCGCGGCGCGCGCACCTCGGAGCGCGAAGAGCCCACCCGCGAGGCCTCCGATGAGGAGGACCGCGTTTTGTTTCGTCAGGAACGACAGAACGCTCAGGATCGCAGCGGCGATGAGGGCGCGCGGGGTGGCGGCCCAGCGTGCGACGGCGATGGCGCCGAGCGCGAGCGCGAGGCAGAGCGAGTCGACGCGAGCGACGTCGAACCACCCTCCGCTGAGCGAGTAGGTCCCGGCGTACAAGCCGACGCCGCAAAGCGCCGCGAGAAGGCGGCCGCCCTCGCGACGGATCACGTAGAAAATCAATCCGAACGCGGCGAAGGTCGATGTGATCGAAACGACCCGGAGCGGGAGCGCGGTCGGCCCGAGAATCGTGGAGACGACGCCGCTGACGGCGAAATAGAGCGGGTTGTACAGGAACGGGACGAACTCGACGGATGGCGCGACGTAGATGCCTTTTCCGGACATCAGTCGAC
>DATBBD010000766.1:0-12134 GCA_036271175.1 Polyangiaceae bacterium
ACCGCATGAACGAGCCGAGCGCGGCGTCGCGACGCGGCGACGGCGCGCCTCACCCGGGCGCTCTGTCTGCGACGTGCCGCGGCGCGCGACGCTCGCGCGCGTGGCTCGGATGCGCGAGCGCGCTCGCCTTCGCCGCCGTTCTCGATGCGACGTCCTTCGACGCCAAGCCCGCGCCGTTCGCGACGAAACCGATTCGGTCGAACCCCACGGCATCGCCGCTCGGAATCGGCGCCGAGGCGTGGCGCCACTCGAGCCGCGGCGCGATCCGCGGCGTCACCATCGGGCCGATCGAGAACGCGCTGCACCCCGGGGTGGGGTACGGCACCGACGCCTGCGCGCGCACGCTCATCGACGTGAAGAAAATGGGGGCGACGTGGGTGAGCTTCACGCCGTTCGGCCGGGCGTGGAATGGAGCCCCGACCGGCATCGACCCGAGCTTCGAAGCGCCGTTCGCCGAAAACCGAGTGGCCATCGCGCGCGCCGTCGAGCAAGCGCACGCCGAGGGGCTTCGGGTGCTGCTCGTGCCGCACCTCTGGGTGGAGACCGGCGTGTGGCGCGGCGATATCGATCTCGGCGACGACGCCGCGTGGCAACGGTGGGCCGCCGCGTATCGCAAATTCGTGCTCACATGGGCGAAGATCGCGGCCGATGCTTCGGTCGATATGTTCTCCATGGGCGTCGAGCTCCGGAGCTTCGTCACCACGGTACACGCGCCGCTGTTTTCCGACATCATCCACGACGTTCGCGCGGTGTATCCCGGGCTCCTCACGTACGCCGCGAACTGGGACGACGTCGAACGAACGCCGATCCTCGGCGAGCTCGACGTCATCGGGTTGAACGCTTTCTTCCCGCTCTCTTTGTATCCGAACGCGAGCCGCGCCGAGCTCGCGCGCGGCGGCCACGACGTCGAGCGCCGCGTCGAGAAGCTCGCCGAATCCTGGCAGAAGCCGGTCATGTTCACCGAAATCGGTTACACGACGCGGGAAGATCCGGCATTCAAGCCATGGCTCTGGCCCGACACGATGAGCCACGTCGCGATCGACGAGCAGGCTCAAGCCGACGCCTACACGGCGCTCGTCGCACCGCTCCTCGACGCGCCGTGGTTCGCCGGGTTCTTCGTGTGGCGCGTGTTTTCCGATCCCGACGACGTGTCGCAGGAGGGCGAGTGGGGGTTTTCGCCGCGCGGCAAGCTCGCCGAGCTCGTGATCCGCGACGCGTTTCACGCGCATTGGGCCGCGGATGGCTCACCGCCGTTCGGCGACGTGTTCGCGGCGCCGAAGGCCGAGTACGTAGGTGACGAATAGCGTCGCGGTTCGGCGACTTCAACCCATCGGATACAGGATGTCGCGCGTCACGGTGTCGACGGCCGTGAGCGCCGACTCCGGAAGCTTCACCCCCGACGCGTTGAGGAGCTCGTCGAGCTGTTCGACCTTGGTGACGCCGATGATCGACGACCCGACGAAGTCGCGGCTCAAGGTCCACGCGACGGCGAACGTCGTGAGCGGCAGCTCGCAATCCGACGCGATCTTCGCGAGGCGCGCGGTCGTCGCGAGCGTCTTGTCGTTCACGAAGCGGTGGGTCATCGTCTCGCCGCGCCGGCCGCCCATGCGATAGAGCGAAAAGCGCGCGCCGTCCGGCCACTTGCCGTCCTGATATTTCCCGCTGAGCACGCCACCGGCGAGCGGGCTGTACGGCAATAGACTCACCGATTCCGCGCGGCACACGGCCTTCAGCTCGTCTTCGAAGCGGCGATTCAAGACGCTGAAGTTGTTCTGGATCGTCTCGTGACGCGGCAGCCCCTCGAACTTCGACGCCATGAGCGCGCGAGTGAGCCCGTACGCCGTCTCGTTCGAACAGCCGACGTAGCGCACCTTGCCGGTCGCCACGACGTGCTCGAGACCGCGCAGCGTCTCTTCGATCGGATACTCCGGATCGGGCCAGTGCGTCTGATAGAGGTCGATGTAGTCCGTCCCCAGGCGCTTCAAGCTGCCCTCGACGGCGCGCTCGATGTTGTATCGATCGAGCGTCCCTTTGCCGGCTCGCACCGGCGTCTGAAACCATCCCCCGCTCGGCCCCGCGACCTTCGTCGCGATGATCACCTTGTCGCGACGCTTTCCGGCGAGCCAGCGACCGACGATTTCTTCCGAACGCCCCGCGTAGTCGTCCATCGGCGGGACCGGATAGATCTCCGCGGTGTCCAGGAAATCGACGCCTTGGTCGAGCGCGCGATCCAAGATCGCATGGCTCGTCGATTCGTCGGCCATGCTGCCGAACGTCATCGTGCCGAGACGAATTTCCGAAACGGTGAGCCCTGTTTTCCCGAGGCGACGCTGTTTCATGCTGCCGCGCACGGTAGCACGCCGCTCGGCAATCGCCTCGCCGACGGACGTCGAGGATGGGCGTGCGCGATCGTCAATAGTCGTCGGGGCTCGCGCGGAGGCCCTGAGGAAGCGACAGTGACAATTTCGGAACGGCGTCCTCGCCGCCGCGCAGATAAGCGTAGCGCGCCAGGTTACCGACCACGCGGGAGACGTATTCGCGAGTCTCGACGAACGGGATACGCGCGGCCCACACGTCGAGTGGGAGCGTCTCTGCGCTCGCGAGCCACCGCGAGACCGCGCGCGGACCGGCGTTGTAGGCGGCCGCACCGAGCACGACGTTGTCGCCGAAGGTCGTCAGGACTCGTTTCAAATAGTGGGCGCCTATTTCGACGTT
Source organism: Polyangiaceae bacterium (assembly GCA_036271175.1). Taxonomy (GTDB): domain Bacteria; phylum Myxococcota_A; class Polyangia; order Polyangiales; family Polyangiaceae; genus DASZVB01. The sequence goes on from DATBBD010000766.1 coordinate 2,716, forward strand.
GCGCGCCGGTGCGAGCAAGAGCTCCGGCGTGTGTTCGAGCCCGAGCTCGTGCGCGGCGCGCTCGGCGGTGTCCGGCACGAGCTGGAGCAAACCGACGGCGTTTGCCGGCGAGACGGCCCCCGATTGAAACGCGCTCTCCTGTCGCATCACTGCATAAAGCAACCCTGCTGGAAGCGCGTTCGCGTGCTCGGCCTTGTCGACCACGCCGTCGAACGGCGTCGGGTACACGCAATCCCACGCCCAGCGCGTCGCTTCGGTCGGCGCATGATCGAGCGCGTCGCCTTTCACGACGCGACGCCCCACTCGATACCGCTCGGGGCCGCCGCCGATCTTTCCGTACGCTTCGCAAAGTGCTTCGTATCCGCGCGGCGCGTAGCGCGCGACGAACTCGTTTTCGTGCGCGCTGAGCTCCGCTTCGGCGTCTCGGGCGAGCCCGAGGTGCGCCAAGAGCGCGACTTTTTCCGGCAATTCAACGTTGATCGGCACCACGGCGGGCAACACGGACGGGTCGGGCGGAAACGTCACCGACACGACGCCGACCGTCGCGAGTCGTGCAGCGCTCGCGAGCGCCGGGAGCGACAGCGGTCGCTCCTTCATGACGCCGGTGAGCGTTTCGACCGCGGCCGCGCGGCGATTTTCGTCGAGGAGCGCCGCGCCCTCGAGCTCGCGGAGCGACGCCTTTTCGGTCGGGTCATCCTCGCGATCGGCGAGATCGTGAAAGAGCGGCGCGGCTTCCGCCGATCGCTTCGCGGCCATCGCCGTCAATGCGAGCTCGTAGCGCGCGACCGCGTCGAAGCGGCGCCGCTTCTTCGGTTTGCTCTTGGCGAGATAAGCGCGATAACCGTTCGCCGCGCCGTCCCATTGTCCGAGTAAGAACCGGAGCCGCGCCGACAAATATTCGGCCTCGTCGCCGAACGTCGTCCCGGGGTACGCCCGGGCGAGCGCCTCGTAGCGCGTGATCGCCTGCGCGTCGTCGCCGCTCCGGGACAGCGCGCGCGCGGCGTAAAATGAGTCGTGCGCGCGCTCCTTGTCGTCCAGCTTCGACGCCTGATCGAAGAGCTCCGTCGCTTTGCCGTAGTCGGCGCGCGACAGGTAATAGACGAACGCGCGGGCGCGGACGAGTTCCGCGGCGCGCGCCTTGGCGCCGGGCAAATCGTTCGCGCGGTCGACCTCGGCGAGCGCGTCGTCGACGCGGCCCGCTTCCGCCAGATCCTTCGCGCGCGACAGCCGCTCCTCGATCGTGAGGAGGATCGGCGGGGTCATTTGTGCGAGCGCGACGTCCGCGCCTTTCGCGGCGTCGCTCGCCGGCGCTTCCACCGCGAGGTAGCGCAGATCCTTCGCCACCGTCGCGAGGTCGCTCTGCGCGCGCGCCACGCGAGTTCGGTCGGCGCGCGCCGACAGCTCGACCCGGCGCGATTCGGCGTCGTTACCTTGTGCGGCTCTGCCGACGACGCGATCGAGCCAGGCATGCGCCGCCGGCAAATCGCCGGCGCGTTCCTTCGCGAGCGCGGCCTTTCTCCACGATTCGGCGTCGGGGCGCGCCGAGAAATACCGAAACGCGTCGTCGTACGGGCCCACTTGAAGGGCCGCGAGCGCGCGGCCGCGAAGGATTTCCGGGCGCAAGAGCGGAAGCTTCTCGTCCAATCCGGCGAGGAGAGGGGTCGCTTTTGCGTACTCGCCGAGCTCGAGCGCGACGCGCGCGCGCAAGTAACGGAGCTCGGGCGCCGTCTCGACGTCGTGCGCGGCGTCGAGCAAGAGCGCCGCAGCGCGAAAATCGCCGGACCGCACGGCGTCGAAAACGTCCGCGGTGACCGGAGCGAGCGCCGGAACCGGCGCCGGAGCGGAAGCGACCACCGACGTGGTCGATGTCGCGCGCTCCGCGGTCGCCGACTTCGCCGATGGAGGTGCGCCACCCGCCGACGGCCGCGCACACGCCGCGACGACGACGAGCGCCACCATCGGAACCGCCGCGCGCATCGTCATCGTCGTGCTGCTTCGCTCCCCGTCAGAACCCCCAGTGATACTCCGCGCCGATCGTCGCCGTGAAGTAGGGCACCGTGAACCCGTCGTTGAACGTGCCGTGAAACCCGACGTCGGCGCCGAGGGCGAGATCGCGCCGCAACAAATAGTCGAGCCCACCGATCACCGCCGCGCCGAAGTAGTCGCCCGGTTTACCGTGCGGACCGGCTGCGCCGCCGTAGTGGTAGTACCCGCCGAGGAGCGCGATGTACGGGATCCACTCGAAGACGTCGATCTTGTACGCGAAGCCCGCGGTCCCCGAAAATACGTTCGCGTCGTGGTCGCCGAACTGATGCGACCCGAGCGCCTGCACCAGCACGTCGAACTTGTCGTCGAGGCCGTACGCACCGCGGAGCTCGAGCGCCGGCCCGGGCTCCGTGCCGGTCAACGTCGCGACGCCGAGCTTCGCACCGGCGTGCCACTCACGCTCGAACGCTGCGGCGTTCCCGGAAGCAAACGCGAGCACGAACGCGGTGGCGACGGCAACGATGACGCAAGAGGGATCGGATCGACGCACGCGGGCGGCATTGTTGCAGATCACGTCGAAACCTCCCAGGTTCCGTCTCCATCCTGGCCCTGTTCGTCGACCCGCGCCGGAACGCGGCGCGTTCGTCACCGTCGCCCCGTTCGTCGACCCGCGCCGGAACGCGGCGCCGAGGAGGCCCCCCAAAAAATCGATACTTCGCCGTCGCGCGCCCGAGCCTGGGACGATTTTTGGGTTGGGGGCCCGGGGCGTGGGGTCCGATCCGTTCGCGGCCCAAACGGCGAGGCGCGTTCGACCCGGCGATCGGCGCGGGCTACAGCATGCTCACCGGATCGACGTCGATGATCGCGCGGACGCGGCGATCGCTCGGCGCGCGCGCGACGGCGACGAGCACTTGCCGGAGCGGCGCTCGGCTCGGGGCGCGCACCATGAACCGATAACGGAAGCGATTGCGGAGTCGCGCGATCGGCGCCGCGGCGGGCCCGACGATCTCGACGCCGCCCGGCGCGGCTTTTTTGGCGATCGCGGCGAGCCGCTCCGACGCTTCGCGCGCGACGCGTTCGTCCTGGGCGTCGATGCGCACCAGCGCGATGCGCGAAAACGGCGGGTAATTGAGCTCTTTCCGATCCGCGAGCTCGCGCTCGACGAACGCCGGGAGGTCGTGCAAAACGGCCAGCGCGATGGCCGGATGCGCCGGATTGCGCGTCTGGATGAGCACGCGCCCCGGTGAATCGCCGCGTCCCGCTCGCCCGGCGACCTGCACCAGGAGCTGGAACGCGCGCTCCGACGCCTGAAAATCCGGCAGCGAGAGCGCCGCGTCGGGGTTCAACACACCGACCAACGTCACCGCCGGAAGATCGTGTCCTTTGGTCACCATTTGCGTGCCGACGAGAATGTCGATCTCGCGGCGGCGCATCCGATCGAGGATCGCCTCGCTCTTCAACCCGGCAGCCACGTCGCGGTCGAGCCGCGCCACGCGCGCGTTCGGGAACCCGGCTTTCAAGAGCGCCTCGATGCGCTCGGTGCCGGCGCCTTCTTCGCCGAGGCGCTTCTCGTGGCACTTGGGGCAAGAGACGGGGACCGGCGCGGAGTAGTCGCAGTAGTGGCAGATCATACGGGCCCCGCGCGCGCGGTGGAGCGTGAGCGCGACGGCGCAGTTCGGACACTCGAGCACCTGCCCGCAGCTGTCGCAGATGAGACTCGGAGAGAACCCGCGTCGGTTCAAGAAGAGGATCGATTGTTCACCCGCGGCGAGCGTCTGTTCGAGCGCGCGGTGGAGCGGCAAGCTGAGGAGCTTGTCGCCGGACGGACCGGGGCCGGCGCGCCGCACGTCGACGACTTCGACCTTCGGCATCGACGACGCTTTGCGCGCGCGCTCCGGCAGAGCGAGTCGCTCGAGCTTGCCGGCGCGAACGAGCGCCTCGCTGGCGAGCGACGGCGTCGCCGAACCGAGGATGCAGAGCGCGCCCGCTCGATGCGCGCGGAGGAGCGCCATGTCGCGGGCGTGATAGCGCACGCCCTCTTCTTGCTTGAACGACGAGTCGTGCTCTTCGTCGACGACGACGAGCGAGAGCCGCGGAACGGGCGCGAAGAGCGCCGATCGTGCGCCGATGGCGACGCGAAGCGTGCCGTCGCGGAGCGACGTCCACATGGCGTGGCGCTCGCGATCGGTGAGCCCGCTGTGCAAGACCGCGATCGTCGCGCCGAGGCGCGCACGAAACCGCTGCACGAGCTGCGGCGTGAGCGCGATTTCCGGGACGAGCACGATGGCGCCGCCGCCCGCGGCGAGCACGTGCGACACCGCGCGCAGATACACTTCCGTCTTGCCGGACGCGGTCACGCCGTGAAGTAAGAACGCCCCAGCGCGGCCCTCGTCGAGACGCGACAGGATCGCCGAGACGGCGTTCGCCTGCGCGTCGGTGAGCGCGGGCGGCACGTCGCGCTCGAGGTTCGCCGAGAAAAACGGATCGACCTCTGCCGGGCGCCGCTCGATCTCGATGAGGCCCAGCGATTCGAGTTTCTTCAGCGGCGAGCGCACGCCCTTGTGGCGCTTCTCGAGCTCGCTCACGGGGAGCGGGCCTGCGCGCCGGAGCTCGTCCAAGATCACGGTGGCGCGCGCGCTCAGTGTCCCCACCGCGGCGTCGTTCGACGTCGCGCGTGCCACCTGAACGAGCCGGCCTATGGAGGACACTCCCGCTTCACCGAGGAGTCCCAGGGTTTTCTGGTCGCTCACTTGCCCGCGCTCGATCGACGGCAAGGCGAGCCGCATCGCTTCGCCGATGGGCGCGAGATAGTACCGCGCGAGCTCGACCATGAAGACGAGGAGCTCCTCGGGGAGGACGGGTTCCGAATCGACGACCGCAGCGATGGGCTTCAGCTTCGCGGGGTCGATGTCCAGCGGACCGTCTCCGACCGAGAGCACGACGCCGACCACGCGGCGCCGACCGAATTCGCAGAGCACGCGCGCGCCCCGACACACACGCGCGGCGAGCGCGGCGGGGACGAGGTACGAAAATGCCTGACCGAGCGGCACCGGCACCGCGACGAGCGCGTGGAGCACCGCCTCTCGACGCGAAAGAGCGGCGTCCGCCGGGACGCGAGCGGGCGACGACACGCTCAGCGTCGCCCGAAGAACAAGGAAACGATCGCGCCGGCGATCAGGAACAAGACGACGAGGATCACGATGAACGCCGTGCTCGGGCGGCGATGCGGCGGCTCGACGGGCTCGACGATCTTTTGCCGCAGCGCCGAGCGCTCTTCGGCATTCGGATCCGGCAAGGTCGGGAGCTCGGCGCGCGACGCGGGCACCGACGGCAACCCCTCCGGAGCCGCGAAGGCGGCGCCGAGGTCCATCGCCGCGCGTTCGCGTTCACGCCGGAGCGCGACGAGCTCGCCGCCGAAATGTTCGACGAGCCAATCGCCGAAGCGGAGTGCGCTCGCGCCGAAGCGATGTTCGCGCACGTACGTCTCGACCTCGTCGAGCATCGCGTGTGCGGAGGGAAACCGCTCGTCGGGGTTCTTCGCGAGCGCCCGCGCGACGATCGCGGCGAGACGCGCCTCGTCGGGGTAACCGCGAGTCGGGAGCGGCGGAATCACCGCCTCGCGCGCTTGCTCGATGACCGGCGGACGATCGCCGCCGGTACGATAAAGGCGCTGCCCGGCGAGCAGCTCCCAGAGCAAAATCCCGACGGCGAACACGTCGGAACGCGCATCGACTCCGTCGCCGCGCGCCGCTTCGGGGCTCATGTACCCCGCCTTGCCCTGGATCGCGTCCTCGGGAAGGAGCGCGCTGCTGGTGAGGGCGCGCGCGATGCCGAAGTCGCAGAGCTTCACTTCGCCTTCGACGGAGAGGAGCACGTTCGACGGCGAAATATCGCGATGCACGATGCCGAGCGGCACGCCTTCGTCGTTGCGCTTTCGGTGGGCATAGTCGAGGGCGCGAATCGTCTCTTCGACGATGAAGAGCGAAAACTCGACGGGAAGCGGAACCTTTTTCTGTGAACAGCCGCGGAGGAGCTCCCGGAGATCGAGCCCTTCGACGTACTCCATCGCGATGTAGAGACGATTTTCGTCGCGACCGAGGTCGTAGACCTGGACGATGTTCTTGTGGGTGAGCGTCGCGCAGAGCTTCGCCTCTTCCACGAGCAAGCGGCTCATCTCGTCGCTCGACGCGAGCATCGGCAACATCTCTTTGACGACGAGGAGCCGCTCGCCGCCGAGCTCGGTCGAAGCCCGCGCCAGAAAAATCCGCGCCATGCCCCCCTCCCCGATCTTGTCGAAGAGGACGTACCTACCGAACCGGCGCGGTAACGCGTCGACGTCGCTCGGCAGGGCCGCGGGCGACGCCATGATTCAGCCCGCCGCAGCCGGCGGGGTTACGACGTTCGCCGTCGATTTTCCGAGTTCGAACCCGTCGTGCAGCGCACGCACCGCGAGCTCGGTGTACTTCGAATGGATGATGCAGCTGATGCGAATCTCGCTCGTGCTGATCGCCTGAATGTTGATGCCCTCGGCGGCGAGGAGCGTGAACATGCGCGCCGCGACGCCCGCGTGCGACCGCATCCCGAGCCCGACGATGGACACCTTCACGACGTCCGAATCGTACTCCACGCGGGCCGCGCCGATGTTCTTCGATTGGCCCTCGATGAGATCTTGAACGCGGGCGAGATCGCTCTTCGGGACCGTGAACGTGACGTCGGTGGTGTCCTTGTCACCGCGCGACGGGCTCTGGATGATCATGTCGACCGAGACGTTTTGCTTCGACAGGGCGGTGAACACCGAGGCAACGACACCCGGCTTGTCGGGCACCGCGATGATGAGCACTTTCGCCTCGTTCCGATCGTACGCGACGCCGGCCACCGTGACGGCTTCGAGGCCTTCTTCGCCGGTCACGAGCGTCCCCGGGTTATCGTTGAAGGACGAACGAACGTGGATCGGTACATGGTGTTTCATCCCAACTTCCACGGAGCGGATCTGCAAGACCTTGGCGCCGAGGGAGGAGAGCTCGAGCATTTCCTCGAAGCTGATGCGGTCGATTTTCTTCGCTGAAGGACAGATATTCGGGTCGGTCGTGTAGACGCCGTCGACGTCGGTGTAGATTTCGCAAACGTCCGCGCCGATGGCTGCGGCAACCGCGACGGCGGTGGTGTCCGAACCACCGCGGCCGAGCGTCGTGATGTTACCGCCCGAGTCGACGCCTTGGAACCCCGCGACGACCGCGATTTGCCCGGCGCGCACCGTCTCGAGCAGCCGCGAACCCTCGATGTTCTGGATTCGGGCCTTGGTGAAGGCGTCGTCGGTGTGGATCCGGACCTGATGACCCAAAAGGCTCTGCGCTTTGGCGCCCAAAGCGTGGATCGTCATCGCGACGAGCGCCGCGCTCACCTGCTCGCCCGTGGAGGCAAGCGCGTCCAGCTCGCGCCGGTCGGGCGCGTCCATGATCTCGTGCGCCATTCCGAGCAGGCGATTCGTCTCGCCCGCCATCGCGCTCACGATCAGGACGACTTGGTTTCCGGCCCGTTGCGTCGCGATCGCCCGCTCGGCGACGTTCCGCATCCGCTCGAGGGTTCCGACCGACGTCCCGCCATATTTCTGAACGATGAGTGCCACGACTTCGGACGCCGGGTAACGCCGGGCCGGCGACGAGTCAACCCAGGCGGCGGTCCCGCGAGGCCGGTAGAGCCGCGGAATCATGAGCATCGGGGACGCTCGTGTACCGCGGCGCCTCAATTACGAGGATTGTGTCTTCGTCGCCCTTGAACGAAATTTCGTATCCCGTGCATCGATGCGGCGACAGCGCGCTCCGCAGGCGCATTTCCACTTCTTGGTAACAAGAGTCGTGCGGATTCACGGCGTGCACCGTCGCTTCCACGCTCTGAGTCGGTCCCCAGTTTCCCGTGAGCAACGCCGTGCCGTCCGTGTACGACGCGCCGCTCTGATGCCCGATCGCCAACCCCGGCGTGGTCGACACATCATGCCAATCGAGCCCCGTCGTTTGCCCGTTGAGCCACATCCCATTTTCGGAAATCGGATTTTCCGTCAGTGGAAATCGCGTGCTGTAAGTGCGCCCCGACGACGCGTCGGCAAATGTCGCGCCGCCGCTTCCCTTCACGCCGCCGGTCGACGATGCGCCACCGGTCGACGATGCGCCGCCGCCGCCTTTACCTCCGCTCGCTTGCGACGACGCGCCGTCGCGCTGCCACCGTTCGACGTCATGGCGCGCGCGTCCGCCGAGCCGTCGTGCGGTTCGGCGCCGGGTGATGCCCCCGTCGTGCCGCAGGCCCCGAGAAGCGCGGCGGCGACACACACGATCGTCCGCATGAATCGTTCAGAGTAGGCGGGTTAAGGGGCGCGCGCCGCGGAGCTGGGGCGGCGCAGAGACGGCGAAAGCCGCGTCCGCGACCCGCTGCCGAATGCCGCCGATTGAGTCAGCCGCGCTGGGCGAGCGCTACAGGTTGGCGAAGCAGTTGTCGGTCTTGCCGATGACGAGCCCCGTCCCCGACTCACCGGCGACCCAGCTGTCGAGGGAGTTCTGCGCATAGCCAGGCTGGCCCGACAGCTGCATCCGATTCTGACCCCACGGATAGAGGCCGGAGCCGTCGACGACCCAGTTCTCGAGGGATGGCGTCGCGTCGGTCGACTTCTCGCGGCGCGTGACCAGCAGATTGACCCGCTGACCGCTCCCGTACGAAAGCGCCGCGCCCACCCAGTCGGTGGAGAGCTTCGGATACGAGGCGCACCAGTACGAGCCCGTCGTCGGGTAACAGCTCGACCACGACCCGAGCGCCCACACGAACTCGTCGGCCGTCGTCCGATATCCCACGTACGCGGCCCCGTTCGAAGGCTCTGCCACGATGCTGAGCCGCTTGGTCCCGTCCGCGGCGGGCGACCCCGCCGGCATCGCCTGCGGCGCGATGAAGCCCCCCGTGCTGTTGGCGCTGTAGGCCGTCGCGCTCACGACGTTGTTCGCTCCGACGTACGCGATCAGCCCGACCTGCGAGGACATCGCCGGTGCAGCGGCGGTGGTCACGTTGAGCACGTTCACCGGCGTCGACCACGACGTCCCCGACCACCGCGTGTACTTCAGGGCGCCTGTCGCCTTGTCGCGGTACGCCATGCCGAGCATCTGCGTCTGGCCGGACACTACGCCTTCGAGCCCGATCGCCGCGGGCGTCGACGTCGACACGTTCGGCACCACGCCGATGTACGTCACGGTGCCGTTCTTGATCTCCCAGTGCCCGACCGTGCTCGTCGAGGTCTGGAGAGCGACGATGTGCACCGCGTTGTCGAGACCCGGGCTGATGCTCGGTGACGCCGCTCCGGTGCTCGACGGCATGGATGACGGGCAGAGCGAGCGCGGCATGACGTCCGGCGTGCTCGCCTGCATCCAGTCGCGGACCTCCCAGAGGCCGGTGTA